>NZ_JAALDK010000003.1:600000-855103 GCF_013366925.1 Paraburkholderia youngii | reverse complement strand
GTCAATCTGAGGCCGTCTTGACGATCAGAACTTGACCTCTGAGAACCGCTGATTCGTGAGCACGAGATCGAAGGCGGCGGGATCGAAGTTGCCGCCACACCACTCGAGGAAGTGGTCGTGCTCCTCGTGCGTCGGATCGGTGATCGCTTCGAGGAAGTCGGCATATCCCGGCACTCCACCGACATCTTCCGGTGGACACGCATTCTGCCCGTCCGTGCACAGCGGCCGGCGCATGTCTGGATCAGGCATCAGCGCCTTCTCGACCTTGATCCGATGCTGCCAGTTGTCACCGTAGTCGTAGATGTAGGTGAATGACTTCAGCCCGCCCAGCGCCTTCGCCAGCGTGACCCGTGCTTCATTGAGCATCGGTGGATCGCTCTGGAATCCGAAGTCATCAGGTTCACCATAGTTGGTTTCGCCGAAGACGAACTCGTGCAGGTGCCCGCCCTCCCAGCCCATGGCTAGTTGCAGCACGACATGCAGCTTGCCCAGCCGGATCGAGCCGGGAACGATGATTCGTCGCCAGATCGCCGGCTTGATGTACTTCAGCTCAACGCGCAGTACGTAGTCGGGCACTGGCGCCTTGACCAGGCGCACGGCAGGTTTGCGGGGTTGGACCATCGGATTGATTGTCAGGCGGCTTGCTGCTCGATGTATGCAGCCGGCTTCAGGCGCCACGGCAGCAACTCGTCGATGCGGTTGATGGGATGATCGGCGATGCGCTCAAACACCGTGCGCAGGTAGGCAAACGGCTCGATGCCGTTCAGGCGTGCCGTACCGATCAGGCTATAGATCACCGCCGCGCTTTGGCCACCGCCGTCGGAGCCAGCGAACAGATAGTTGCGCCTGCCGAGAACCAGCGGCCTGATCGCGCGCTCCGCCGTATTGTTGTCCACCTCGACGCGCCCGTCTTCGCAATAGCGTGTGAGCGCATGCCAGTGCCCCAGCGAGTACTTAATCGCCTTCGCCAGCCCCGACTTCGCCGATACCTGTGACAGCGTGTGTTCGTACCGAGCCTTCAGATCAGCGAGCAATGGGGCCGAGCGCAGCTGACGCGCAGACAGGCGCACGTCCGGCGTCTGGCCTCGAACCTCGCGTTCAACGGCATACAGCGCCCCAATTCGGCGCAGTGCTTCCTCGGCAATTGGTGAGCTGTCCAGCTTGTACAGGTCATAGAACTTGCGCCGCGCATGCGCCCAGCACCCGGCCTCGATGACCGTGCCGTCACGATACAGCGCGTCGTACCCGCTGAAGGCATCTGCCTGCAGGATTCCCGTGTAGCCCGCCAGATGTTCCCGAGGTCGCTCACCTTTGCGGTCGGGTGAGTACCTGTACCAGACGGCTGGTGGCGCGTGGCTTCCTGCCGGGCGGTCATCGCGCACATAGGTCCACAGGCGCGCCGTGCGTGTCTTGCCACGCCCCGGCTCCAGCACCGGCACGGGCGTGTCGTCGGTATGGATCTTGTCTGCGGCGCGCACGTAACCACCGAGTGCGTCGGACAGGGGTTGCAGCAGGGCAGCCGCTTCACGCACCCACGAAGCCAGTGTTGCCCGGTCCAGTTCGATGCCCGCACGGCGATAGATGCCGGCCTGCCGATATAGCGGCATATGGTCAGCGTACTTCGCGACGACGACCTGTGCGAGCAGCCCCGCACCCGCCATCGAGCGTGCTATCGGCCGCGAAGGTGCCGGCTCCTGTACTACTGCGGCACAGCGCGGGCAGCTCAGCTTCGGACGTACGTGACGCAGTACCTTGAAGTAGCCGGGCACATAGTCGAGCACCTCCGAGACGTCTTCGCCCAGCGCACGCATCTGTTTGCCGCATTCCGGGCATCCGCAGTTTGACGGCGCATGCACAACTGTTTCGCGAGGAAGATGGGCAGGGAAGTGCCGTGACTTGCGGCGCAGTGGGACAAGGTTCGTAGTGGCCGACGTATCCGCAGTCGCGTCGGCATCAGGCGCCTTCGCCGGTGCGGCCATATCTGGTTCATGAACAGGCAGCTCACCGAGCGCGAGCTGCAGCTGGTCCATCAGTTCTGTCATGCGCTCAGATGAGCGGCCATACTGCCATCGCTTCAGTCGCGAGATCTCGGCCAGCAACTGCGCGATGGTCTCGTCGCGCGAGGCAACGATGCGCTTCAGAGCGGCGATGTCATCGGGCAGATGGCTGGCTGGCATGCATGACAGTGTAAATGAAGGCCACGCGCCTGTGGGCTCCCGCACCCTGCCTTATGCCGCGTGCGTCGGCTGCCACGTCCGCTCGGGATGCCGCCAGTCAATCCCTTCGAGCAGCATCGACAGTTGGGCGGCTGACAGATGGACTGTTCCCGAGTCCGCCTGCGGCCACACGAAGCGTCCACGCTCGAGTCGTTTCGCGTACAGGTTCATGCCGTCGCCGCTCCACCATAAAATCTTGATGAGGTCACCACGCCACACGACATTCAACATACCGATCGCAAATTGTGGTGATCGCATACCGCTGGCACCCCGCCTACGGCCAGGAATACAGGCTGGTCCGCCGCACTGGGCGCCGCGGGAATCAGATGGTTCACCTCGACGTCCCGCAACAGATCTCCCGCGAACTGCCAGCCTGGATGCTCGATGCGTCGATATGCTCGGCAATGTCGCTTGGCGAACCGCAAGTGAGCGCCGAAGCGCTGGCCTTCTTGTGCCGCGTCCTGTCTGATCGGAAGCGCCACTCCGCCGCAGGAGGATCATCGAAGCCTCTGTCAACGGAAGGCCATTCCGATGAGACGACTGCAAAGAGAACCCGGCGTACAGCTTCCGCTGGAACTGCACCTGGATCCCACCTTCGACGCAGCCATAGTGGGGAATCGACGGGAGGAAGTGATCGACGCGCTCGCGGCACTTCTGCTGGAAGCGCTGGGAAAGCCGGCGAACATAACCGACCGAGGAGATCGCGATGAGCCAGAAGATCTCTGCTGATCATCTCTGCCGAGGCGCAGTGGTCTACGTCCGGCAGTCAACCATGAGCCAGGTGGTGGAGCACACGGAGAGCCAGAATCGTCAGTACGCGCTCGCCGAATCTGCACGAGCCATGGGCTTTGCTTCAGTGACGACGATCGACGATGACCTTGGACGTTCGGGTTCCGGCAGTATCGAACGTCCCGGGTTCCAGAAGCTGGTCGCGTCAGTGTGTGCAGGATCCGTTGGCGCCGTGTTCTGTCTCGAGGCTTCACGACTTGCGCGCAACGGCCGCGATTGGCACCATCTCATTGATCTTTGCGCACTGGTCGGCACGGTCGTCGTTGATCACGACGGTATTTATGACCCCAGGCTGGTCAACGATCGGCTCCTGCTCGGACTCAAAGGCACGATGTCGGAGTACGAACTCAGTCTGCTGCGGCAGCGTGGCATTGCCGCGCGTGATTCGAAGGCACGGCGAGGCGAATTGCGCTTTGCACTACCTCCGGGCTACTGCTGGAATGAGCTTGGGCAGATCGAGATGGATCCAGACGAACGGGTTGCCGAGTCCATCCGGGTGCTCTTCCGTAAGTTCCGCGAACTCGGCAGTGCCCGTCAGGTGCTGCTATGGGCCATACAATCCAATGTCAAGCTGCCTGTAACGCGGCACGGCCCCGCTGGCATCCGGATCGAATGGAGCCGGCCTGCATATCACACGGTCGTCCAGATGCTGGAACATCCGGTTTATGCTGGGGCGTATGTGTTTGGAAGGACGACGCAACGCACTGCCGTCGTCGACGGACGGGCTCGTAAGACTGAAGGCCACTCCAAGCCGATGAAGGAATGGAGCGTACTGTTGCATGACCATCACCCAGGCTATATCACGTGGGATCAGTTCGAGGAGCATCAAAGGATGATTGCCGAGAACACACATATGAAGAAGCGAGCTTCCCGCCGATCTGCTCGTGGCGGGCGGGCGTTGCTGACTGGTCTGGCGCGATGTGGCCGATGCGGTCGAATGATGCGAGTGAACTACGGAATGAGAGCCGGTCACGCGCATCGCTATTACTGCCGCGGCGACGAGGCACATGTCGGAGCGATTCTCTGTATCGGAATCGGTGGAGTACGTGTCGACAAAGCGGTGGCGGCGGCAATTCTCGAAGCGGTTTCGGAACATGCTGTGGAAGCGGCCATCCGCGCTGCAGAGCAAACATCGCGCGCAGATGACGATGTGCGTCGCGCGTTGTCCTGTGAACTCGAGGAAGCACGCTACGATGCATCTCTTGCGGCGCGCCGGTATGAGGTCGTCGATCCGACGAAGCGGTTGGTTGCACGCGAGCTTGAAACACGCTGGAATGCGGCGCTTGAACGTGTCGCTCACCTCGAAGAGCGGGCAGCGCTTCTGGACCGCGAGGTCGCAAGCCGGCCGGCGATCGACCAGGCACAGCTGATGACGCTCGCGTACGACCTCCCAGCGGCGTGGAATGCGCCGGGCACCGACATGCGGACAAAGCAGCGGCTGACCCGTATTCTCATTCAGGAAGTCGTGATTGATCTGGACGACAGCACGAATGAAGCGATCGCCACAGTCCATTGGACCGGTGGTCGGCATACGGAGCTACGCGTCGCACGCGTAAATGTTGGACGGTATCCATCCAGCCAACACTTCAGTGCTGTTGAGGTCATGCGCAAGCTTGGTGGGCAGTGGCCGGACAGGGAGCTTGCGGTGACCATGAACCGCATGCGATGCAAATCGCCAGACGGAAAGACCTGGACCACGGTTCGTGTTACCGAACTGCGTGAACGGCTGGGCATTGCGCCATTCGATCCGATGCCATCACATGCGGAGACAATCTGCGTGGAAGAGGCCTCACGGCGACTGGGAATTTACGGGAGCTCGATTCACCGTCTGATACGTGAGGGAATACTGCCTGCGACCCAACTCATGCCCTCCGCGCCCTCGGCAGGTCCCTGTTGCTGCGCTCGATTCCGAAGCCGTCAGGGAAGGTGTACGGGCTATCAAGGAACGGCGGCCGCCTCACTTCAAGGCTCAGCAGGAAGCAGAGAAGTCACTCAAGCTGCCGGGCTTCTAACCAAAGGATGCACTATGTCACGAGACTCCCACGACGCCCGCGAAACAGGAAGATGTGCCCCGAGAACGGATCACGACCGAGTGCTGACTGCACCAGCGCGGCAAGTCCATCCATGCCACGGCGCATATCGGTAACGCCCGCTGCCAGCCATACGCGGGTACCGCCTGGCGGCGCAATCATGCTGGCATCAGGCAGCGCAGCACGAGGCGCAACTGCACGGGGTCGACCATGCCCGTGACGCGTACACGGGCACCGTTCAGTTCGATCTCGATGCCCGACGCCGCCGGTACGCTCTCGCGATGTGGCTCGACAGGCTCTAGAGCGAGCGACGCCGGTTCTGCGGTCTCGCCGGTCGGTGCATCGGGTAACGCTACGGGCAGCAACACCGCTGTGCTGGGCGCCACCCCTTCAAACAGGCCCGCCCGCAGTTGCCGGCGCCACTTGAACACCATATTCGGATTCAGTCCGTGCGCCTGCGCGAGCTTGGCCACCGAAATACCCGGCTCGCACGCCGCGACGGCAACTTGCCGTCGGTACTCTGGTGTGTAATTCGGTCGGCCCTTGCGGTTCGATGATCGCGCATTCCGTGTGTCCAAAGTAGTCCCCATCACTTGAAGTAACGGGCATCACTTTGGACACCGGCATCAGCTCTGTCCATGCGGCCACGGAATGACGCTTACAGCGCACGCGCATCGGCGAGGACATCAGCGAGAAGCTCGACTACACGCCGGGCGTGTTCACCGTGGAGCGGCATATCCGTGGCAAGTGGGTGTGCAGAAACTGCGAAACACTGATGCAGACTGCGGTGCCTGCGCACGTCATCGACAAGGGCATCCCGACCGCGGGACTGCTGGCGTCAGTGCTGGTTGCCAAGTACGCTGACCACCTTCCCCTGTATCGTCAGGAGCAGATCTTTGCGCGAGCGGGCGTCGCGATACCGCGCTCGACATTGGGCGCATGGGTCGGTACGTGCGGCGTGCAACTACAACCGCTGGTCGACGCGCTGCATGAGGAAATCCTGCGGCAGGGTGTGCTGCATGCGGATGAGACGCCGGTACAGATGCTCAGTCCCGGCAAAGGCAAGACACATCGCGCGTATCTGTGGGCGTATACGCCGACGCACTACTGCGAGCTGCGCGCCGTGGTCTACGACTTCGCCGACAGCCGTGCAGGCGAACATGCCCGCGCGTTCCTCGCTGGCTGGCAGGGCAAACTGGTATGCGACGACTACAGTGGATACAAGGCTGGATTCCAGCAGGGCATCACTGAAATTGGATGTGCTGCGCACGCGAGACGCAAGTTCTTCGATCTGCACGCCAATCACAGCAGTCAGATCGCCGCGCAGGCGCTGCCGTTCTTTGCTGCGCTTTACGAGATCGAGCGCGACGCTGCAGTGCTGCAAGCCGAGGAACGCCACAAGCTTCGACAGAGCCGGGCCAAACCGGTCTGCGACGCACTTCACGAATGGATGAAGGCGCAGCGCAAGCTGGTGTCGGAAGGTTCGGCGATTGCCAAAGCGCTGGATTACAGTCTTAAACGATGGGATGCGCTGACCCGCTATCTCGATGACGGTCACGTGCCTATAGACAACAACTGGGTTCATGCCGCTAGCGGCATGAACCCAGTTATGCCGACTTCCCGATTATGCCGCGTCATGAGTCCACGCGCACAACGGTTGGGCGGATCTCTATTCCCTGTCGCTTGGAGTGTCGGCATTATCAGAGAGCCTCCAGGAAGGCGAGTAACGGATCTGGTGGTTTGTAGCGGGTCAGCGCGACACCGCTCGCCGTGGCGTGCGCGAGCGCGCGTTCCTTGAGTTGCATGTCGGCGTGCAAGTAGATCTGAGTCGTTTCCGAGGATTCGTGACCGAGCCAGAGCGCGATCACAGTCAGGTCGACGCCGTGATGCATCAGGCTCATCGCGGCCGTGTGCCGAAGCGTGTGAGGCGTTATCGATTTTTTCTTCAGCGAGGGGCACGAGAGACGCGCGATTTCGGCGTTGCGCGACACGAGTTGCTGAAGAGCGTCGGCACTGAGATGACCACCACGCGAACTGGGGAAGACCGGATCACCTGGTTCGCCTGGTTGATAGAGCAGCCATTCCTTCAGGACTGCAACAACATCCGGTCGCAGAGGAGTGCATCTCGTCTTTCTGCCTTTGCCGAGGCAACGGACGTGGGCGCCTGTACCGAGCATCACATCCTGGCGCCGGAGAGTGGTCAATTCGCTGTTGCGCAGACCCGTTTGAACCGCTACAAGAAGCAGCGCTCGGTCTCGGGTGCCGGTCCACGTTCGTACGTCAGGCGCCCCTACCAGAGCGGCGGCCTCGCTCTCTGTCAGAAACTCAACAGGGCCGTGCTCGCAGCGTTTAGATGGAATTGCAAGAACGCGCTGACACTGCAGAAACAGCGCAGGCTCGCTGACCGCGACGAACCGGAAGAAGGCATGCACGGCAGCAAGCCGCGTGTTGCGTGTCCGCACCGAATTCCCTCTGCTGTGTTCGAGGTGCCGCAGGAATTCCTCGATCAACGACACATCGAAGTCCTCGATGCGCAGCTTTGACGGCGCGCGTCCGATATGGTTCGTGGCAAACGCTAGCAGCAGCCGGAACGTATCACGGTAACTTGCCACCGTATGCGAACTTAGACCTTGCTGCTCGAGCAGGCGCTGGGTAAAGAAGCGCTGAACGAGTGATGGAAGATCGGCGGCGCTCACGACTGTTCTCCTGGACAGTTCTTGTCGAGATAGGCTGCCGCAAGTTCAAGCAATTCAGGAACCGCTTCGATGTACCAGTACGTAAGACCGACGTTGACATGCCCGAGGTAGGCGGTAAGTTTCGGCAATTCCCTACTTACGTCGAGACCGGCACGATACCACTCGACCAGCCGTCCAGTCGCGAAGCTATGCCGGAAGTCCTGGAGGCGTGGACCGTAACCATCGCGCCCATCCTCTGTCGCCGGTCGCAGACCGACAGCGCGCGACATTCTGACGAACATGCTGCGTGCAGTGCCGGGCTTCAGTCGCTTGCCGCGCTCACTAACCAGGAACGCCTCGCTCAACCGTAAAGGACAGATTTGATCGCGTTTCTGGACGTAGTGTTCGAGTGCCAACCGGGTCGACTCTGCTACAGGAACACAGCGCGATTTGCCGAACTTCGATTCCCGGATGGAGAGTATTCCGCTGACGAGGTCAACGTCGGACCGGTCGAGCCGAAACGCTTCGCCTGGCCTGAGACCCGTCGCCACAAGAAGCCCAATGAGCGTCGAATAGGTCAGTGCTCGCAAGCCGGTTCGGGATCGCAGTTGAGCGGCTCGGGCCATAAGCAGATCAATTTCGTGCTCAGTGTAAATATGCGGGGCATTGCGCCGTCTGCGGGCACTCAGGAGCCCCGCGGGGGGAATCTGGTTTCGACCGTCAATGAGGTTCATCCATCTGGCGAATCCTCTTACTTGAGAGAGGCGTCGCCCCCAGGTGGCACGTTCGACGAGTGTGGGCGTCATTGCCCAGCGCAGAGCCAGATCGGTAGTAATGAACTCAGCATCTTCATGTTCGAGAAGATCAACGAAATGGCCGAGTGCCAATGCAGGTTCGTAGAATGACGCCCCGAGAGCCCGGCGGACCGCCACGTACCGAGCGAGAGAATCGCGGATCGCAGTCATATTGAACCTCCAGCCGTGGGCCACGAGCGCGCGACCTCGCGCAGGTCCTCAAACGCCACCGTTGCATAGATCGCGGTACTGTCCGGTGAGCGGTGTCGCAAGACCTCGGCTATTTCTGCCATCGAGGCCCCATGACGAATCATCGTCGTCGCCAGACCGTGACGGAACAGATGTGCGGCGCCACGGCACGCGGGGCGGAAACCGGCACGTGCGAAGGCCTGACCAACAATCTTGCCAATCGCCCCCGGCCCCGCCAAACCAACCCGAGGTGCCAATCTGCGAAGGAAGACGCGCCGCGATGCACTCGCTTCGCGACCATCGCGGAGATATGTTGCGATTGCTTCTCCGACCTCCGATGGCAGCGGGACGTGCTCGACCATCTGCCCCTTTCCATGAACGACGAGTTCCCCCGAACGCCAGTGAATGTCGTCGAGCTCGATTGCGACGATTTCTCCGGCACGTAAGCCAAGCCGCGCCAACAACAGCAGGATTGCGTAGTCACGAAGCCCAGTCGTGGTCGACTGGTCTGCCGATGCAATGAGAGCTTCTTGCTGCTCAGGCGTGAGGAACGTTGGCACAGTTGACTGTCGCCATTTACGAACCGAAGGCACTGACTCATACAGGTCTCGTGCCGTATCGCCGCGCAGAAAGAGGAAATGGCAGAACGAGCGAAGCGCAACTGCCATCAGCCGCGTGTACTCTGCCGATCGGCCTTTGCTGCGGGCAAGAAGATGATTCCGGATCGTTACCGCGTCAAATGCATCTGGCAATAAACTTCCGTCGCCGGCCGCGTGGCTGTCGAGAAAATCGCGAATGAACGGGCCATAGACGAGCAGAGAGTTCCTCGCGAGTCCACGATCCTGCCTCAGATAGTCCACGTATCGGTCGTAAATGTGCGCGATCGCGGATTGGCGGCCCAACGTCGGCGGGCACACAATAGCTTCAGCGCGCAGATAGGCGAGAAACTGCCGTAATGTGGGACGTGCACGCTGGACACGGTCTCGTGATGCGCCGATCATGCGCTTCATAAAACGAGCCGTGACAGACTCATCAAGATCAATCAGGTCGATGCCCCTGTTCTCCATCTACCCAGAGAACGCACACAGGACTCTTCGTTTCTTGCGAAGCGATACCTCGGAGTAGTGTGCCGTCCGCAGACGATCAAGAAATGCATCGATGTGATGGACCGGCAGCCCGCCGGATTCACTGACTGTGCGTTTCGCATTCATCGGATCTCTCCTGGCCGGCGCGATAGCCAGCCTGAGAAATCATACGTTTATGCCGACACAGCATTCATGAAAGACCATACCCGCCGTCATACAGGTGCACGACGCGGCATAATCGGGAAGTCGGCATAACTGGGTCGAAAATCAGATACGTCCTTGGGCCATCGGAAGGGCCAACTGGTTGTTCGCCGGTTCGCTTCGAGCCGGCCAACGAGCCGCAGCCATCATGAGTCTGCTACGTTCAGCGCAACTGAACGGGCACGAACCGCATGCCTACCTGAAGGACGTTCTCATCCGATTGCCGACTCAAAAGGCCAGCGACATCGCAGCATTGCTGCCTCATCGCTGGCAACCGGCGGATCCCATCCGCTAGTTCAATTCGTCAAGACGGGTTTGCCGGCCGCTTACGGTTGTTCACCCGGGCCGCAGCCTTGACGAAGACGTGTTGGATGTTTGCCAGTTCGGGAATTTCGGCCTTCGCGGCCGGATAGCTGCGCAATTGATCGGTGACAATCCTTCGTGGCGCGTCGGCACAGGCGGCCAGCACGCGGTTGAAGAAGCGCTTTGCTGCGGCCTTATCGCGATGTTTCTGCAGCAGGATGTCGAGTTCGGCGCCGTGCTGGTCGACTGCCCGCCAGAGCAGATAAGGCTCACCGCGCAACGTAACGAAGACTTCGTCCAGATGCCATGTGCGCCCAGGCTTGCGGCGAGCAGCCTTGACGCGATGTGCGAAGCCCGCGCCGAATTTGTCGCACCAGCGGCGGATCGTCTCGTAACTGACAACGACACCGCGCTCGAACAGCAGTTCTTCAATATCACGCAGGCCAAGTTGGAACCGGAAATACCACCGAACCGCGAGACTAATGATTGCCGCCGGGAACCGGTGGCCGTGACAAAGCGATTTTCTTTTCTTCATCGTGACATCTTACGTGACTACCTCGCCAACGTGACAGTGCCCTCATTGGCACCGCCAAACTCAATGGCATCGATCTAGAGGCGTATCTGCGCTTCGTGCTCGCACGCATCGCCGACCCTGCGATCAACCGCATCGACGAACTCGCGCCGTGGGTCGTCTCCGATCAGCTCCGCGCCGCAGTCTGAAGATCGCGATCTCCAGTCAAGACGTTGCTGGCGACGCGCTTACGATGCAACCGGTTATCGTGCGCATCTGCGCCATCCCACTTCCCGCGCTTTGGGGGGGGGCGCCGGCACGACCGCAATCGTCGCCCGAATGGCTGCCGTTCACAGGCGAGGTGCCGCCGAATTCCATCGCCTATGCACTATCAGTTCAGGGTGCATTGTTTCGCTGGCTGATCGAGCAGCGCTACGTGCTGGCGGAAATTCGCTTCCCATCGCAACTTTCGGACGCGTTAGTGCCAGTTTTCTCGCAATGACGATCGGGCCTGCTAGACCCGTTCGTCATGGATCGCATTCACTGTTGGCGTGCGGTCAGACGCTTGAGCGCGTTGCAGGAGGTAGCACCGTAGCGGCGTCTCGCACCTCCACCGCGATCGACCGCAGTGGCGCCTCGGCAATGAAACGGTCTAGCAGTTCGCGCACGTCGTGGTCGATGAAATCGGCGCGGGTTGTGTCGACGATGAGGGTCGCCCGATCCGGGATATGCGCTAGCATCTCCTTGAGCGCCACCTTGCCGAGAAACGACACATCCTTGCGAAACGAGAGCAGGAAATGGTCGTCGTGTCGCGCGAGGGCAATAGGCCGATGCAGATTCGCCCACAACGCGAACGCGGCGCTGCACAGCACGCCGAGGACAATTCCGGTGAGCAGATCGATGGCGAGCACCCCGATGATCGTTACAATGAATGGAGTGAACGATGCCGCTCCCTGTTTCGCGAGCGTAATCAACAGCGACGGTCTGGCGAGCTTGAAGCCGGTTTGAATGAGAATGGCGGCCAGACTCGCGAGCGGAATCAGGTTGATCGCATCCGTGAGCGCGAACATGCTGACGAGGAGCAGCGCGCCGTGCACGATTGCGGAGAGCCGGCTTCGCGCGCCGGCGTGGACGTTGGCCGAACTGCGGACGATGACGGATGTGATGGGCAATCCCCCGATGACACCTGCCACCATATTGCCGACCCCTTGCGCTTTGAGTTCGCGATTCGGTGGTGCGACGCGACGCTGCGGGTCGATCTGCTCGACGGCTTCGAGGCTCAGGAGCGTTTCTAGACTGGCGACAACGGCAAGCGTCAAGGCGACGATCCATATTTCCGGATCCACAAGGCGCGCGAAGCTCAACCCGAACTCAGGGAAATGCAAGGCGTCGCCAAGCGCCGCGAACGATTTGATGGCCGGCAACGCTACGCGGTGCTCAGGTGGTAACGCGAGCGTGGCGCCTAGCGCGCCGCAAACCAGCGTCGCGCTTACGCCCGCAACTACGACGACAAGCGGCGCGGGCACGAACCGCACTAGCGCGAAGCGTCTCAATGTATGCGTGTCCCAGGCCGCAAGGATGGCGAGCGAGATGGCGGCGACAGTACAGACGATGGGCGAGATGGATGCAAGCGCGCCTGCCAACGATTCGGTGTTGCGACCCGACGTCAGACCGACTGCAAGTGGGATCTGCTTGATGATCAGCAGCAGTCCGATGGCGGCGAGCATTCCCTTGATGACGGGTGTGGGCACATACGAGGCGAGCTGGCCGGCCCGAAGCGTGCCGAAGCCGAACTGGATGACACCCGAGAGCAGCAATGCAATAAGGAATGCAGAGAAACTACCGAGACGCCCGATGCCGTCGACGACGATCACGACGAGGCCCGCGGCGGGGCCGCTCACACTGAGGGACGATCCGCTGAGCAAGGCAACGACGATGCCACCAACGATGCCAGACACCAGCCCGGCTAGCGGCTCTGCGCCGGAGGCTTCTGCAATGCCGAGACACAACGGCAGCGCGACAAGAAAGACTACAGCGCCGGCAGCGAGGTCACGTAGAAGCGCAGACGGGAAAGCTCTCGAAGTCATGATGGAAGCGAAAAATAGTGAAGGGTGGATACCGCGACGCCAAACTTGTGCGACTGCGATTTTTTGGTGAACGAGGTAAGCGGAGCGATCTGGAGCGACGGGTCAGACGGGGGCGATTGCCTTCGTTGTTTCAGGCTCATAGCCCGAGTCGAGTTCGCGCAACTGGCCGTCGTTCAGTGAAAAGATCCAGCCGTGCACAAGGGGAGAGGGTGCACGCTCACGCACGAGCGGATGCTCGCGCAGCAGGCGTACCTGTTCGAGTACATTAAGTTCGACGAGCCGGTTGATGCGTGCCTCTTCCGATGGCAGGCGAGCGAGCGCCGCGTGATGCGTGTGTGCGAGCGCGCAAAGCGGCCTGATGCGGCGGTTGAAGTGCGGCAGGGCGTCGGCTGGCGGAAGTAGCGAGGCGCGCACGCCCCCGCATCCGTAGTGCCCGCAGACAATGATGTGCGCGACCCGCAGCTCACACACAGCATATTCGAGCACGCTCATGGTGTTGTCGTCGTCGAGATGAAGAAGGTTAGCGATGTTGCGATGAACGAACAGATCCCCCGGCGCGCAGTGGGTGATGGTTTCGGCGGGTACGCGGCTATCTGAACAGCCAATCCAGAGCACTTGCGGTTTCTGCCCCATGGCTAGAGCGCGAAACAAGTTTGGTTCGCGCCGTCCCATTTCTTGGGCCCACGCGACATTGGCGACGAGCATGCGTTTTGGAAGATTCACGAGTCGAGACTCCAATCAGGTTGTTGGCTTCGATCAATGCTTGCGAATAGCCTTCTATCAAGAAAATGGCCGGTCGCTCGAAAAAAGAAACCGGAACGATGCCAATAAGTAGCGCGGACTTCGCCGTCTCCCGTCAATCAACCTAAGCAGTGCGCCCGTCCCCGCCGGCATACACTAGGAGAGTGCTCGCACATAGGGAAAATCAGCGGGCGACCGCTCTGGAGCTGGAGACGGGCTACTGCGCAGGAAACGTTCTCCGCGCCTTGCCGTGATCCGATGGACTGGTCTTGATATCCCCTGGCATCTATCTATGACGACGACGCGCCGGCCATTCGGCCGCGCGGGGTCGTCCCGTGGCAGTATGCATGAGCGTCCTCTCCGATCGCCCACGCTAGGCGTTTCATTTCCAGCGTTTCCTTGCTAAGCGGGTGTTACAACTGAAGAGGTCCTTGATGGTGGCTGAGAACACCGATGCCGACAGGACTGACTCAGCAGCTTGTGCTAGCGGCCAAAGTGTTTTCGCGAGGTTCCTTGCCAGCCAAAAATTTGATCGACGGACGCCGTGCCGACTGCCATTTGTCCTCGCCCCGGCAGAAGATTCCTCCATGATGGCGATCTCATACAGTGTTGTGCGCCAACAGTTGGTGTTGGTTGAGCTTGATGAGAATTTCGATGCATTTGGTCCAGTCATTAAGGTTTCCTTAACAGAAAAGTCTATTGGATATTGTAGGCGAGTCATTGTGTCGCAATTGTGTCGTCGAATACCATAGGATACCAACTGCGCTTTAGAGATATTGATCAGATATAGCAAAACAGACCTCAATAGGGACCTGCGCAAGCATAAATTAATTTGATGACCTCCTTCTCGGTAGTCTCGCTTGGTCGGCACTGTCACGTTGCCGGGATGGTCGAGTAAAGTCGTGGGATGAAGAATGCAAAGTCGCTTTGCCACGATCACCGCTTTCCGGTGGCGGTCATCAGACACGCAGTCCGGTGGTACTTCCGGTTTCAGCTCAGCCTGCGCGACATCGAGGCACGCTCATTCCGATCCCGATCGACCCCTTCCGGAAGAGGCGCTTTGCTGCGGCCTTATCGCGCCGATTTTGCACCAGCACGTCGAGTTCAGCGCCGTGCTCGTCGCAACAGCTACCGCTTGCCGCGCAGCGTCACGAACATCTCGTCCGGATGCCATTGCTGCCCGGCTTGGGCCGCGCTGCTTTGGCGCGCTGGGAGAATCGAGCGCCAAAGCAGCGCGCCATCAGCGGATCGTCTCATAGTGACCGCGACACCCCGTTCGAGCCACACCTCGTCGACGTCCAGAAGGCTCAGGCTGCCCCGAAAACCTCACCGACCCGCCCGGCTGTGCCCGTGACAAAGCGATTTCGCTTTCTTCACCACTTCATTCTGTCGCTGGCCTACCGTCAACCTGACAATGCCAGTGCAAGTTGAGATGCACCACTAAGTGCAGCGTTCCTCTGTGAGTATTAAAAAATTCCCATATAACCCATCAAAAAAAGTTGATGGCGTGTAGCCGGTCTACTGGTTATCAAATTCGGCGCAGGGTTCGCAGATTGCGTCAAAGCTGCTCGCCGCAAACCCGGCCGCACATAGAATCTTGACGAAGTCTCCGTTACGTTGCTCGGCGAGTGTTATCTGCTCCCTGGCGGGCAGTCGGCCAGCACGGCGCCGAACTCGACATCCTGCTGCAGAAACGTCGCGATAAGGCCGCGTAGCAAAGCGCTTGTTCAACCGCGTGCTGGCAGCCTGTCTCGACGCGCCACGAAGGATGGTCATCGAGCAGTTGCGCAGCTATCCGGCCGCGAAGGCCGAAATTCCCGAACTGGCAAACATCAAACATGTCTTCGTCAAAGCCAGTGCTCGGGTGAACAACCGCGCCGAAGACAGCCATCAACCTACGCGTGAGCGGGAGCGCCGGATGCGTGGTTTCCGCGATCCGGATCGCACACAACCGTTCTTATCGAGCTTAGAGCGTGTTAGGAACTTCGATTGAGACCTGGTATCCTGGCGGGATGAAAACAACCGACCGCAAAGGGTATCCGACTGATGTGTCGGGTGAGGAATGGAGTTTCGCGGCGCCGTATCTGACGCTGATGGACGTTGACGCGCCCCAGCGCAAATACGAACTGCGCGACATGTTTGATGCATTGCGCTGGATGGCTCGTGCCGGCGCGCCGTGGAGGATGCTGCCCAATGATTTCCCGCCGTGGGAGCTGGTGTATCAGCAGACTCAACGCTGGTTGCAGGCTGGCTGCTTTGAGAGCATGGTGAGTGACCTGCGCTCGGTGATACGCGTGGCACAGGGCCGTCGGGGACAGCCCAGCGCGGTCATCCTCGATGGCCGCACGATACAGTCGACCTGCGAGAGCGGCCCGCGTGCGGGTTATGACGGTTATAAGCGCAAGCGCGGTAGTAAGGTACATATTGCAGCAGACACGCTGGGACAGTTGCTGGCGGTGCACGTGACCCCAGCCAATGAACAGGAGCGCGCACAGGTAGCGGAGCTTGCGCGGCAGGTCCAGCAGGTAACGGGACGAACGGTCAAGGTGGCATTTGCCGATCAGGGATACACGGGCAAAGAGCCAGCGCAGGCTGCGTTCGACGAGGGCATTGACCTTCAGGTGATCAAACTCGAAGAAACGAAAAAGGGTTTCGTTCTGCTCCCCCGCCGGTGGGTGGTCGAGCGCAGCTTTGGCTGGCTCAACCGTTTCCGGCGTCTCGCACGTGACTATGAACGGCTCCCCGAAACTCTCGCTGGGCTTCATTTCGTCTTCGCAATGCTCATGCTTGTCCACGCCGTGTCAGTACTTCAAAGTTCCTAACACGCTACAAGGGCTTCCCCGTTGAGCACAAGCTCAATCGAGGTTCGCTGTTGATACATGCTGCAATGCCGCGCTGGTGCGTGTGAGAAGGTGAAGGACTGCGGTTCTACAACCGGTCATGTTGGACCAATGGTCCGGACCCTGATGAAAGACGCGCGCAGAGGCCTCATTCTCTAGCCGGGAATGGATATCCCCGCCGTGTTATTCAGGTACGCTCCGCGCGGGTCCAACCCGCTTCACATCACCGCTGGCAGTGCAAAGTGATCGTTTCTATGTGCTCATGATGTCTGCGCCCGTTTCCCGTTGCAGGTTGGCCGACAGCCTCGAATCGGAGTCAGTCTGCCACTGGTTCGAGCTTGAAGTCATCACCATATTTCAGCACAGCCCACGCCAATCTCGCGTTCTTTGCGGCTATCGCGATGGCTGCCCGCCAGTAGCCCCGGCGCTCGACTAGGGTTCGGGCCCATCGGCTGAAGCGATCCTGTTTCTCGCCGAGGTTAGCAATGACAGCGCGGGCACCGTTGACCAGCAGGCCGCGCAGATAGGCGTCACCTGCTTTCGTAATGCTGCCCAGCCGCGCCTTACCGCCGCTGCTATATTGACCGGGCGTAAGTCCGATCCAGGCTGCCACCTGTCGGCCGTTTCTGAAGTCGTGCCCGGCACCAATACTGGCGAGCAGCGCACTTGCCGTGGTTGGGCCGATGCCGCGCAACTGCATCAGCCTCTTGCTACGCGCGTCCTCACGCGCGATCTCAGCGATCGCACGGTCGTATTCGAGCAGGCGATCCTCGATATGGCCGGCATGCTCAAGCAGATCGCTGATACTGCGCTTTGCCCAGCCAGGCAATGTGTCCAGATGTTCCGTGATGTACCTGCGCAATTTGTCCGGGCTCTGTGGCAGCACCACGCCGAATTCCCAGAGCAGGCCTCGCAACCGGTTGTAGGTCGCTGTCCTCTCTTCGACGAAACCTTGTCGTGTCCGATGCAGGCAAAGCGTTGCCTGCTGATGTTCGTCCTTCAGCGGCACAAAACGCATGCTCGGGCGCGTCACCGCTTCGCAGATTGCAGCAGCATCCGCCGCGTCGTTCTTGCCGCGCTTGCCCGACATGCGATAAGGCGCGACAAGATTGGGCGCCATGAGCTTGACCGTATGGCCGTGCCGCTGGAACATGCGGGCCCAGTGATGCGCGCCGGAGCACGCTTCCATGCCAATGAGGCACGCAGGCAACTGTGCGATCAACGTCGCCAGCTGATCGCGCGGAACACGCGGCTTGATCAGCATCGCCTTACCGGTCTCGTCCACACCGTGAACGGCAAATACATTCTTGGCAAGATCGATTCCGACAGTGATAATAGCCATGGACTTCCCCTCTCGCAGGTGTCGATGAACGTTCGCAACTTCATCCTGGCACATTGATGCCGACTCGCGGCTTCCGCCGCAGCCTCGGGACGGGGAAGTCCCTTTCATTCTCTAGGGAAGGTCTGCACAACTCGTTTTCAGAGAGTTGGCCGTTTGCCACTTGCGTCGTATCAGCCATGAGAGTCTGCTGGCAGGTTGGTCGCCTGGCTTTTTGAAGCGTGACGACCACTGTTTGCCGAGATTCGCGGCCTGAATCTGCGAGCGTTTCAAGCGTTCCACAAAGCCTTGCGTGCCATCCACAGGTTGCCCAGAGCAAATAGTGTCGTGATCTGGGCGGTGTTCTTCATCAACCCCCGGTACCGGGTCTTCGTATAGCCAAACTGCTGTTTGAGGACGCGGAACGGATGTTCAACCTTGGCGCGGATGCCGGCCTTCAGGCGTTCAATCTGATCGAATATCGCGTCCAGCCGATCGGTTAGGTCCAGTTGTCTGCGCCTGCCTGGTCGCATCGCGACATGCCAGCGAACCGCGCTTACCTGGCAGCGCTTTTCGATACCCTGATATCCGGCGTCAGCGTACACATCCATTTCCTGGCCGTGCAACAGCGCTTCGGCCGCATTGATGTCATGAACGTTGGCGGCTGTGCCGATGACCGTGTGGACCAGGCCCGACTCTGCGTCCACGCCGACGTGCGCTTTCATCCCGAAGTACCATTGATTTCCCTTCTTCGTCTGGTGCATTTCCGGGTCCCGTGTACCAGAGCCGTTCTTCGTCGAAGTGGGTGCGGAAATCAAGGTAGCGTCGACCGCCGACCCCACCTTCAGCATCAAGCCTTTCTCGCTCAGGATCTCATTGACCAGCGTGAGCATCTGCGCAGCCAGGCCGTGCGTTTCGAGAAGGTGACGGAACCGGAGAATCGTGCTCTCGTCCGGCAAACGCGTCATACCCTCGTCCAGCCCAGCAAATTCACGATACAGCGGCACGTCATAAAGCGCCTCTTCCATCGCCGGGTCTGACAGACCAAACCACTGCTGCATGAAGTAGATCTGCAGCATCGTCGCAATAGGAAACGGCGGCCTTCCAGTCTTACCCCTTGGATAGTGCGGTTCGATCAACGCAATCAACCTCGACCATGGCACAACGCGCCTCATCTCATCGAGAAATTCCCGCTTGCGCGTGCGTTTCGTTGAAAGATCCAGACCAAGACCAAGCTGTGTCATCGAGGTACCCCTTAAACCTGCCTTCTCCCAGGATAGTCCACCGAGACGTCAACGCCAGGACTTTTGCAGACCTTCCCTAGTTCCTATCGCGCGCTCTTCGTTTCTAGTTCAAGTGAAAAGTAGGTGACGTTGAGCGTCTTAATTTCTTCGCAGCGGACTGGGCCGTCCGCCAGCAACGCGCGAACGTCCCGCACCGGCACCGGCTCTCCGCCTAACCTCGCGTTGATGTCGCAATCAGCATAGAGGGCGTCCAGATGTCGTTTAGAACCTCGTCTGCAAGCCGACGCGACCGATCAACTGCGACGGACCGCTCGACGCGACCATCACGTCGTTGATCTGTGCGTTCGCCCCTTGGTTCGTGCGCTGGTAGCCGGCAGCCACGTAAACGCTGGTTTGCTTCGACAGGAAGTACTTCAGCGTGCCGGTGAGCTGATGTGCGTGGTTGTTGTCGACTACCTGATTGCCCTTCATGTACATATACGCACCGCTCAACACCCACTCTGGCGCCATCAACCACATGCCACCCAGCTCCGCCTGCCAGACCGACGCGCCGTTCATTTCGTTACGCACCGCCGTATAGAGCGCGTTCACAGTCACCGGACCGAAGGTATAGTGCGCACCGGCGCCCCAGTTGCGCACGCTGACCTGCGCGCCTGAGACAGCCGTCTTCACCTGCGTATAGGCAGCATTTGCCCCGAATGCGCCGTGGATGTAGTTCAGGCCTACGCTCACCCCGCTGTTCGAGCCGAACGATCCCGCCACGCCGCCAAAGCCGTACATGGCGCCAGCCGAAAGGCCGCCGAAGCTCGGCCTCGCATACTTGACTGAACTGTGGATAGGTCTAGATCCCCCAATGCCATCCCATTCGAACGCGCCCGTCGGATTGTTCGGCAACGCGAGTTTCCCAAACGGTCCATTGCGGAAGTCGTAGACGCCCTGCGCGTAGATCGCGCCATCATCCATGACCGAAGAATAGCAAATCGATCATGAAATCGTACTGGTTGCCTAAAGTAAGCCGGCCGAGGTGATCGTCGTCCAGTCCGACGAACGCGTTACGGGTGAACAGGCTGCCGCCGGGCATCAATGTACCCGTGCCGAGTTCGAACTGGCTCGTGAGATCGAAGACGGCGCGCGTGCCGCCTCCTAGGTCTTCCTTGCCGAGAAATCTCAGCAGGTTCGGCACAGCAATGCCGTCATCGAACTTGACGACGTGGCTACCGCCTTCATTGCTGACGTAGGAGACGCCGCCATCCAGCATACCGGTGAGTGTGACACTGCTCTGTGCGTAGGTATCGCACATGAACAGCAGGCTTGTGGCAAACAAGAAGGCTTTCATTTTCATCGGCGATCTCCATTTCTTACTTCCTGTGACCCAGGTTTCGTGTCACACCGACGCCATCTGTGTGTCGGCACTGGCATGAATTCGAATGTGTGAGCGCTTTGCACGACGCCCTCCCGTACACCCGGTCGCGGCTATCGGTGTTGTTACACCAAGGCGCGGAAAAGTCTCGGTGAGGAACAACTTCCACTGCCCGCAACGAGGCGCCGAACGCGAAAGTCAGCGTGATCGGCAAGCTGAAATACTGCGCGACGAAACCCGCCATCGCCGGCGCGAGACCACCGCCGAACGAGCCGGCGAATCCGCCAAAGCCGATGCCGAGACGACGAATCCCATCTGCTGCGTTCAAAGATGCACGAGATAGGTCGGCACCATCGCGTTAGACGGTGTTATGAACTTTCGGCCAGACTTGGTACCCTGGCGGGATGAAAAAACGCAGACCCTACCCAACGGATGTATCGGATGAAGAGTGGTACTTCGCCGCTCCGTATCTGACCTTGATGAACAAGGACGCACTGCAGCGCCGCTACGAACTGCGCGAGATGTTCAACGCGCTGCGCTGGATCGTACGTGCGGGTGCCCCATGGCGTTTGTTGCCCAATGACTTTCCGCCATGGGAGTTGATCTACCAGCAGACGCAACGCTGGATTCAGGCGGGCTGCTTCGAGGCCATGGTGAGCGATTTGCGCTCGATCATCCGGGTCGCCCAGGATCGCCGTGGTCAACCCAGCGCGGTCATCCTCGATGGCCGTACGCTGCTGTCGACGTGCGAAAGCGGCGCACGCGCAGGCTACGACGGGTACAAGCGCAAGAAAGGCAGCAAGGTACATATGGCGGTGGACACGTTGGGACAACTTCTCGCGGTGCATGTGACGCCGGCCAACGAGCAGGAGCGCGCGCAGGTTGGAGAACTGGCGCGTCAGGTTCAGCAGGCCACGGGCCAGACGGTCAAGGTGGCGTTCGCGGATCAGGGATATACCGGCGAAGAGCCCGCACAGGCGGCGCTTGACGAGGGGATTGAACTTCAGGTCATCAAGCTGCCGGAGGCGAAAAAGGGGTTCGTGCTGTTGCCGTGCCGCTGGGTGGTCGAGCGCAGCTTCGGCTGGCTCAACCGCTTCCGCCGACTGGCAAGAGACTACGAGCGATTGCCTGAAACCTTGGCTGGCTTGCATTTCGTCGTATTCTCCGTGCTTATGCTCGTCCACTTTGCAGCCCTTAACAAAAGTACATAACACCTTCTAAACCACGAAAGTACCGTCGTTCGCGCACAGGATCGCCAGCGTCGCTAGCCACACGTTGGGACTGCCGAAGAATTCGGTCAAGCGCCGCTCGGCTCTGCACCGAGCGGCGCTGCACAACTCGCCCTTTCGCTTCTCCGGCAGCGTGCGCGAAATCAGAATGATGCACCGCGGAAATCACGAACACCTAATAATCATGTGTGGCAACAGCAGCGCAAACATCCAGCGGTCCCATCCCGACCAGGATCAGTTCTTTTACTTCGCATACTGAACCATCATTTTTTTCGAGATCGATCAGTTCTTTTGCAAACGTATAGCTCACTGCTTCTCTCCTGCCGGGCGTGTCCATTTTATTTATGCCGGATATTCGTTATATAGAATAAGTGCTTTGTAAAAAACGCAACGATTTGAGTTTAAGGGATAACACTGAAATGACAGCCGCGAGTGCGGGACAGCGGCCGTACAAGATCGGGCCTCGCGTGGACGGATTCCGGGCATCCAGGACCACCCTGACCGTCGCGTCAACAGGGTGGGGGCATTTGTTGACGTGATATAATTTTGCACCTCCGCTTCACACCGTCTGCCGGCAACAGATAGAATGCGACGGTGGTCAGTTGCGTGCCTTAGGTCGTTATAAGCCAACATTATGCTCGCGTGCCGCCTCTTGCTATTGACAACTCGTGGGACGGCTGAGGTCGATATGTCGGTGGTTCTGTGCCAGACAGCGCGTATTTGTGTCTGCCGAAAGCATCGAGCGTGGCCGTTGGCGCGAGCGCTGAGTCTAACCATGGATTTCTCCTCTTGTTTGCGTGGCGTGAGACGCGCAAGTGTCGTACCAATCCAAAAATGCTTGCCCAACAACGAGATCACTCTTCAACGCGTTGTTTCATTCCTGACATTGTCGAAAATCTGACAAGGTCCCACACGCGCGTGGTTGTTACCATATAACGGCCTTCCAATCCGCTGACGTGAGATAGGACCAACGCGAACAACTTTGATGTCCATGTCGCGGTCCATAGTGGAGACGAGGCCCGCGCCCTTTGCGGTGTCGAGGGTCGTCGCTGTCGAATTGAATGTAGTTGGTGACGTTCATGCTTTTCACTCTTATTTAGTGGTAGCCATGTTCGTCCCAAAGGCACGGCGGAAAGCGGCGCGTACCGCAGGCTGGAGCGTGAGCGGCAAAGGCGACGACGAATTCCGACGTGAAGGCGAGCGCCATCCCCATCAAACGCCGGACAGCCCGACAACGAAAAGGCTCGCCGCGTCGGCGCCAAGTCGTCCCGTGAGGATAACGTCGAGGTCGGCATCTGAAGGAAAGAGAACCAAGGCGGCGATCGCGACTACACCCTCTCGATCAGTAAGCTTGCCACTGTCACGTTGCTGAATTGGTCGAGTAAGATCGCGTGATGAAGGATGGAAAATCGCTTTATCACGGTTATCGTCTTCCACTGCGGTCATCAGCTGCGCGGTGTGGCGGTACTACCTGTTTCAGTTGAGGCTGCACGACATCAAGGAACTGCTGTTCGAAGCCGAGGTTATCGTCAGCCACGAAACGGTCTGCACGCCGGTGCGATAAATTCGGTGCGTGTTTCGTGCACCGTGTAAGCGGCGCGTCGTGAGCCTTGGCCTCTCGAACTCGCGTGCCCAGTGATGCGCGCCGGGTCAACTGTCCATCCCGATAAGACAAGGAGGTAAAGATGCCACACCTTCAAGCAACCGAGTGCGGCGAATTTCCGGGCCTACCAATTCGGGCTTGCCGGTCGCCGGCAGCGCACAGACATTCGTGGCCAGATCAAAATCCTAGCTTTACGATTGCCGTGGACTGCCCCTTCGAGGGAGTTAATAGAGTGCGAGAACCACATCGTGGCGCCTTGATGCCATCGCCCGCAACAGGCACCTGATTGCGGACGAAGCCTCTTTCATTCGGACTTGGCCTCTGTGGGCATGCCGCGAAATGCCTTGAGTGCCCGCACGTGAGAAGCCAGCAGCGTTTCGATACGCAATGTCGACGACGACTCCGCGCAGCTGACGCGGCTTTAAGAAACCTTAACAAAATGAACAAAGGGGCTGTTTACTCTCGATGAATCCTGTTAACCTTTTCATTGTTTCGACGACGAAAAGGACATGGCTAAACCCATACTCGACGACGAACTTTGGGCACTCATTGAACCGTTACTGCCCCCTCCCAAACCAAGGCGAAGCCGTTATCCTGGGCGCAGGCCGCTCGATGATCGTGCGCTGCTCACTGGCATCCTATTCATCCTTCAGACAGGCCTGCGCTGGGACCTGCTGCCACGCGAGATGGGCTGCGGCAGCGGCATGAGTTGCTGGCGCCGTCTGCGGGACTGGCAGGCTGCTGGCGTCTGGGACCGACTGCATGAAGTCCTGCTCGCCAGGCTGCGCGCGGCTGACCAGATTGACTGGTCGCGTGTCGTCGTCGATTCCTCCTCGATCCGCGCCGTGGGCGCAGGTCAAAAACGGGACCGAATCCCACGGACCGCGCGCGACCCGGTTCAAAGCACCACCTCATCACCGAAGCGCAGGGCATCCCGCTCGCGGTAATTCTCACGGGCGCCAACCGTAACGATGTTACCCAGCTTCACCCACTGGTTGACGCCATCCCACCCATTGCTGGCAAGCGTGGCCGGCCGCTTTCGAAGCCCCGCATTGTTCAAGGCGATCGGGGCTACGATCACGACAAATACCGCCGTCCGCTACACGCAGCCGGCATCGCGACTGAAATCGCCCGACGCGGCGAGCCCCACGGCAGCGGACTGGGCAAAACACGCTGGGTGGTCGAGCGCACCATTTCGTGGCTTCATAACTTTCGACGACTGCGCATCCGCTTCGAACGTCTTGCATTCATCCATGAAGCCTTCATGAAAATTGCCTGCTGCATCATCTGCTGGCGAAAGCTGAAGAACTCATTTTGTTAACGCCTCTAAAGCTGCTGAACATCTTGATAAATTGTCGCGTACGGCTCGAGCGAGCAACTGCGAGATGTAGGGTTGGTCCACCACGCTGCCACGTGACAATACGGGTTTAGTTTGCCGCAGCAACAGAGGGCGTGTCGTTGACCACGATCAACAGAAGGCCCCCGAGCTGCATTTGAAGTGTTGTCGGTTGCACATATGCCTGATGACAGACGGCGGGGAAAATCTGTCGCATACCGTCGTTGTGCCGCACAGGGCTAGCGCCAAGTTGCGTGTACTTCAATACGAGCATAGCGGTTCGAGGAAGGTTGCCAGCAACGGATATTCGATACTGATATACAACGACGGCGTTCGGGTCTCGTCGCGGATGCTGTCGTGGACGATTCACAAATTGTCCACGTGCCACGTGCCTTGTATGACGACGGCGCAAACCAGTTCGCGCCGTGGTCATATCAGGTTCCTCAGTGGAACGACGGCAGTATTAAAGGTTATGAGGTATGCATAAGAAGAACTCATATCGGTGCGGTGTTTCACTGTGGCATGATCATTATCAGCTGCGGAGGAATGCAGATCACTCGAAGCGGGCCTGCGCAAGATTTCCAGTCCGTCAATTGACGTGAAGTCCAATGCGATGGGCTCGGCCGCATCGGTAACCAATTACTTTGATCTCTGATATCTGTGCGCGACGGGTGTCAGGTGGAGCATGAGCGGCGCTTTCGCGTCCTTAAACAACTGTTTTCGACTATGGAGTGTGGACCTATGACCGCACGGCACCCATTTTTATTTACACCGGGGCCATTGGCGTTGGACGCCGAAGTAAAGGCTGAGATGCAGTTTGACATGGGTTCCCGTGACGTGAGTTTCAAGAAAATAACGGAGCGAGTAAGAGGCCTGATTGTAGATTTGCTGGACGCTCGGGGGGGGGATACTCGGCGGGACCCATACAGGGCGGCGGGTCTTACGGCGTAGAGGCGGCATTGGCTTCGTTCGTTGGGGCATCAGACCGGCCTCTCGTATGCATTAATGGAAACTACGGCGAGCGGATCCTCAAAATGCTGCAGATCCGAGGCATTAATGCCGTCAGCATCGTTGCCCCGAGTGATCAGTCCTTCCCCATGACAAAAGTCGCTGCGTACCTGGAAGAGGATCCGGGGATCACACATCTTTGTTTTGTGCACTGTGAAACGACCACGGGACTCGTCAATCCGCTCCGGCCAATGGTAGATTTGGCAACGCGTCATGGTGTAAGAACCATTATCGACGCAATGAGTTCTTTCGGTGCTGTGGAAATCAGTGCCAGGGAAGTTCCGTTTGACGTCCTTGTGACCTCGAGTAACAAGTGCATCGAGGGTCCGCCGGGAGTGTCTTTTGTTGTTGCCTCGCTGGAAACGCTCGATAGCAAGACCTCAGAGACCAACTCGTTCGTGTTGGACGTTCGGGACCAATGGCGTAACTTCGAACAGACTGGCGAGTGGCGTTCCACGCCACCGACACATGTTGTTCAGGCGTGCGCAAAGGCCCTGGAAGAACTGGCTATTGAAGGGGTGGTTCGCCGTGGAGAGCGATACGCCTCTGTCCGTGACGCTATCATCCGCGCAACTGGGCCATACGCCGGACCCGCGGGAACGATCGCCGGTATGCCTTGCGCTGACGGCACGCGATGTCGTTCGTACGCAAGAAGATCTCGACGCGCTGTACGCCCATCTCGTGGAGTACAACCTTTACATCTATACCAAGCTGCATCTTCCGACGCGCAGTTTCAGGATCGGGTGCATGGGATGTATTGATCCGATGTGGATCCGCCTGCTGGGAATTGCATTTGAAGACTTTTTTCAGCTTCATTCCGATGAATCCGGAAGCCACGCGGGCCCGCCGTATAACCGACTTATGGAAAAAGGCCATTTGACATGTCAAGAAACAATGCCAACGCCGAAATGAACCGCGAGACGTCACTTCTACACGCTGGCTATCGTCATGACCCCGTCACCAAAGCGGTGTCTGTACCGATTTATCAATCTACCGCCTATGAACTTGACGGCGATCTTGAAAAAATTGCCGACATCTACAACGTCCGAGAAGATGGGTTCACGTATAGCAGGATCATCAACCCGACAACGCGCATCCTCGAGAAGCGATTCGCTGCAGTAGAGGGTGCGAGCGACGCCCTGGCGGTAGCCTCAGGGCAGTCCGCAACCTTTCTCGCTATCGCTAACCTGTGCAGCGGAACGCCAGGCGATAACGTTGTCGCATCGAAGCATCTATATGGCAATACGTGGAATCTGCTCTTCAATACATTCAAACGGTTGGGTATCGAGGCACGACCTGCGGATCCAAGAGACGTAACATCGTTCGAGCGGATGTTGGACGACAGGACGATTGCTATGTTTGGAGAGACGTTTTCCAATCCGTGCCCTGTCCCGTTGCCTGTTCCGGCGCTGGTGGAATCGGTGAGCGGCGCGGGATTCCTGTTATTGTAGATAACACGACAACCCCTTTGATTTGCCGTCCGAAAGCTCTGGGTGCGGATATCTCCACGTATTCCGCGACAAAGTATCTATGCGGCCACGAAACGACACTTGGCGGACTGATTGTCGATAACGGAAGCTTCGCGTTTGACGACGCAGGCCGCTTTCCGTTGTTCAACGACGGAGATAAAGCGCATGGCGACGTCCTCTGGAAAGAAGCTGTTCTGAAACTTGGCGATCTTGGCGCGAGTCCCTATTTGCTTAAATCCCGGATGACTTGGCTTCGTGACACCGGCGCCGCGATCAGTCCTCTCGCCAGCTTTCAGCTGATACAAGGACTCGAAACCCTTCATCTTCGCATGCAGCGGCATTGCGAAAATGCCGTCGCGGTTGCGGAGTTCCTTAACGCCCACCCGAAGGTCGCAGGTGTCTCATATCCATCACTATCGTCAGGATACGAACGTGAGCTTGTCGACGAGTTAGTTTACGCACGCGTCGGCTACGGCGCAATGATTATGTTTGAACTGGGCGACGAAGCGGCAGGGCGAAGATTCATAACGAACATCGAGCTAATGTACCACGTGTCGAATGTCGGTGACGCGCGAACGTTGGTCACGCATCCCGTTTCGACAACGCACACAATGGCTCCCAAGGAAAAGCGCGAGGCCGCTGGTATTTTCGACGGATCGATTCGGCTTTGCGTTGGGATTGAGAACATTGATGATATCGTCGCCGATCTTCAACGCGGACTTGACGCTGTCTGACGTCGATCTTTCTTGGCGGGAATTTGATCATGGAAATTTATGACGCTTGGCAATTGCGCGGCAAACGTTTCACCACTTCGCGATTCTCGCGCGACATTATGCGTGAGTTGTTCGAATTGAGGCCCGATAATTTGACCGGCGCACTTTACATTGTGAAGGACTATCTTGTCATTCTTGCGTGTGCTTATGCAACGATACGAATCTCGTGGTGGCTCTACCCGCTTGCAGTACTCGTAATCGGTGCGCAACAACGCGGACTGACAACTATCGCGCATGATGCCGCGCACCGGACGCTGGCCAGGAGCACCGGATGGAACTACGTGCTCGGCATCGTCTTCGCCGCATATCCTGTTTTTCAGCGGCACTGGGCTTATCGCTACTCGCATGTTCATCTGCACCATCCATATCTCGGCGACCCTGAAAGGGATCCTAACCTGAAGTTCTTTATATCATCGGGCGTGTATGATGTGCGCCCGCCACGTGAATACGCGTTTGCCATTGTCTGGAAAGCGATGTTTGGCGGAGCGACGGTACGCTATCTCAAGTATCTATGGAGTGAGCGGTTTCTTATTTCTCGTGAGGGGAAAAAAGACATCGACAGGCGGGGTGCTGCCATCGACACCTATGGATTTGCGGTATTCTGGCTGATTGTCATTTTCGGCTTTGCCCTGACGCAATCGCTGGATTTGCTTGTGCTGTTCTGGCTTGTTCCATATCTAACCACGTTCCAAGCCTTGGGCTGGTTCATTGAACTCGCTGAGCATTCGCCAATGTGTGAGACCGAAACCGAAGATGTGTACTTGACGCGTAACCGCAAAGGCAATTTGATCGAGCGACTGCTGGTCGGCGCGAACCTTGATGAATATCATCTGGAACATCATCTTTCGCCAGGCGTGCCTTTCTGGCACCTGAAGCGGGCACAGAAGATCAGGTTGCGCGATCCGCGATATGCTGAGGTTGCAGATTCATGGGGAGGGCTCTTCGCTAGTGGACCAAAAGGGCAGCCAAGTGTCATCAACCAGCTGCTCGACCGGAACCGGCGGCTGTACGAGGCCCAGCGCGGACGGTTAGCAGGGGAGGGCGTGGTCAATGAGTGATACACGTCGCCATCTGGGCTGCGCCGTCGTCGGGGTCACAGCCAATCGTCATCTTCACGACGGCGTTCACCGCGATTGGTTGCGGCGGCGCTATATCGAGGCGCTGACTAAACACGCGTCGCTCGAGTGCGTCATCTTACCGACGATCGACCGTGATCTGCCTTGCGACGCGATTTTCCAAAGATTACGCGACGTGATGCGCCGTCTTGACGGCCTTGTTCTAACTGGCGACGAATCAGATCTCGATCCCGGGATCTTTGACAGGAACGGTGGCGCTTGGGCGCTTGCTGAAGACGACATTGTCGCCTGCAGGACGGATCGGCCACGAGACAGGCTGTCGATGGTTGCGTTGATGGTGGCGGAAGAACTGGATATGCCAGTATTGGGAATTTGCCGCGGTTTGCAGGAGATGAACGTTTACCGTGGCGGCACATTGCACGAAGATCTATCGTTGACGCACAAGGGGATCTCGCATCGCGAAAACCCAGAGATTCCTCGCGACGAACAGTACCGTCCTGTGCATACGGTTAAGGTCGCTTCCGGCGGCTTGCTGTCGTCCGTTATCCAGGGCGACGAGCTATGCGTCAATTCGTTGCATAGGCAAGGCATCGCGGAGCTTGGAGAAGGAATCCGAGTGGAGGCAGTAGGGGGGGGCGGTGTCGTAGAAGCGCTGTCATATAGGAATTCACGCACCTTTCAACTGGCGCTGCAGTGGCATCCAGAATGGCATGCTTCCAGCGATGTAATCAGCCAGAAGATTCTGGGCGCCTTCGGGAGAGCTTGTGAGGCATATAACGCAGCGGTCCACTGAGATCCGGAGATTAGCCGGATTTTGTGTCGATAGTTGTTCCTTTCGGGAGTGATTTGCAAATAGAGGCGGGGCTTCATGGATTTTCATCTATTTGTTTTGTTTCTTGTTACCTTTACTGCCGCCGTGGCTTTGCCTGGTCCGAACGTCGCTTTTGCCGTTGCTCAAACATTGAAGCACGGGCTCAAAATCGCAATTCCTGGCGCGATCGGATTTGGTACTGGTGTGGCCGTTCACGCAGCAGTCGTATTGTCGGGTGTTGGGATTTTCATACGGGATAACCAATGGGTGTTACTTTATGTCCGATGGATAGGGGCGATATATCTTGGATATCTTTCCATTATTGCTTCTTGTGGGAAGCGGGAGTCAAGAACAGAAGATGCGGTGCGCTGGAACTCCAGACAGGTGTTTGTCGATTCCCTCATCGTCTCTCTAGCGAACCCTAAGGGGTGGTTGGCCACATTAGTTACGTATCCCAGTTTCATCAGCCCATCCGGTTCCTACCTTGGGCAGGCGGTTCCGATGGGAACTGCGGCAACGGCGATCTCCGTCGCGGTCTATTGCGGATATATGGTTCTTGCAGATCGCGCAAGCGTGGTATTGAGCAACAGATCCATGCTTGAGAAGACTACGGGCGCACTTTATGCATGCGTCGCAGTCAGCTTGGTCTTCTTAAACAGGTGAAGACCTAACCATGCTCGCAGTCGGTCAGACGTGGTGTTGTTGGTATGCCGTGCAGTCTTGCGGGTATCGCGTAGTTTCGAAACGGAGGTTGTGCTTCCATGCCGATCAAGGTTCCAAAAGGTTTGCCGGCTGTAATTGCTTTACAAAAAGAAGGCATCAAGGTAATGGAGCACGAAGCTATTTAGTCCAGCCTGAACAAACCGTAGAGCCTTAAGCGTTGGGGGTTTCCGGCGGAAATCGTGTTGTTGGAATTGCAGAGACCTGGCATATTGCTGGGTATAGCCTGCAAATTCTGACGAGGTTTAGATGGGTCCGAAGGCGCCTGTAACGGAGAAGGATTTGTTCCGGCATCCACTGCGCGAACAGATCAATCTCAAGCATCCACTGGTACGGCTGGCCGAGCTGATCAATTGGGAGCGGCTCAGTGCATCGATGAGCGCGAGTTTCGTTTCGGGTAAAGGCAGACCTGCGAGTTCGCCTCGACTGATCGCTGGTCTGCTGTATCTGCAGCACGCCTTCGACCTCTCGGACGAGGATGTTGTGTGGCAATGGGTTTAGAACCCGTACTGGCAGGTTTTTACGGGCGAGACGTACTTGCAGGCCGAACCGCCGATCGATCCGTCCAGCCTCACGCGATGGCGCAAACGGTTGGGAGAAGCCGGTGTCGAGGAGTTGCTCGCCGAGACGATCGACGCGGCGAAGCGTGCCGGAGTGATCAAGGCGTCGAGCGCGAAACGCGTAATCGTTGATACGACCGTGATGCCCAAGGCGATCGCACATCCGACTGACTCGCGACTGCTGGAGCGCTGTCGTGAACACCTCGTGAAGGCAGCTGCGCGGCACGGCCTGAAACTGCGTCAGAACTACAACCGCGAAGCACCACGCCTGGCCACCCAGATCAGCCGCTACGCGCACGCGAAGCAGTACCGGCGGATGAGAAAGGCAGTGCGCACCCTGCGCTCGCGTGTCGGCCGCGTCATGCGCGATGTCGAACGGCAACTCGACACGGTGGTTGATAACAGGCGAGCTGAGCTGCAGGAACTGATTGCCCGCACGAAGCGAATCCTGACGCAGAAGACGAAGGACAAAAATAAGCTGTATGCGCTGCACGCGCCGGAAGTCGAGTGCCTGGCCAAGGGTAAGGCGCGCACGCCATACGAGTTTGGCGTCAAGGTGTCGATCACGACGACACACCGGGAAGGGCTGGTGGTGGGTGCCCGCTCGATGCCGGGCAATCCGTACGATGGACATACGCTGGAAGAAGCGCTGGAGCAGGCAGCGATTCTCGGCGATGTCAAACCTGAAATCGCGATCGTCGACCGTGGTTACCGGGGCGCTGAGCCAGACGGGGTGAAGGTCTACCATCCCGGCCTGCGACGCGGCATCACGCGCACGTTGCGCGCCATGATCCGGCGGCGCAGCGCGATTGAACCAGCGATCGGTCATATGAAGGCCGACGGCAAACTCGACCGGAACTGGCTCAAGGGCGCGCTCGGGGATGCGATCAACGCAGTGCTATGTGGTGCCGGCCACAACCTGCGCATGATCCTCAGAAAGCTGCGGCGTTTTTACGTCCTTGTACTTGTCGCATTGCTCAACCGCTCCGCGGCTTCCGCTTCGACACCATGAACGGCGTCGTCGCCGAAAACGAATTATTCAGACCCGACTATGTAGGTTACAGGTCGGCGTGCCAAACGCATCTGTCCTGGGAATCGTCCTGCTGAGCCTGACACGCAGCGCAATCTTGTTGATAGTGCGTGGACCCCGCCTAGCGCGATGAACGTGACATGCGTACATCGAATCGCCGGTTATCATTGCGGTGCCGGATGACCGTGGCGCGGCAACAGTCCGAAGAAGTCTGATCGCGGCAGTGCTACGACTTGGACACAATAGTCTGGCGAGTCGCGCATTGTCCCGCGATCAGAGCATCCGACTCAAGATCTGCCTCCTTCCGCGAACAAATATCTCGAAACCTGCTCCCTGGTATCTTCTATTTCAATGACGTCGGTAATCAGTCCACTGGCCTTCAACAGTTCGGGATTTTCGATTTCGTCGGTCAGCTTCTGTATTATGTCTCTTGTCGCTTCATCAAGTTCTGACATGACTTTTGTCATTGTATCGGGACTGAAAACACCAATGTGAGCCTGTGGATAAGCCAAGACTGCTACTGGGTTAAAGCCAGGGCCGCACATAGCATACACGCCTCCCGTGTACGCTTTTCTTGCAATGAGCAGCAACTTAGGTACTTTGCTTCGAACGTGTGCCCTGAACAAATCTGCCGCTGCAGAAAAAATCCCACTATTTTCGGCCTCTCGGCCTATCATAAATCCAGGGATGTCAGCAATAAAAATGATCGGTATCCTGACTTTCTCAGCCACACCAACCATTTTGACTATTTTGGTAGCGGATTGCCTGTGAATGGCACCGCCCTTATAGCGGGGATTGTTGGCAATGATAGCGACCGCGCTTCCTTTAATGGTCGCGTAGCCTGTCAACACTTCCTTTGCGTATTCGGGGCTAATTTCGGTGAAGCTGTCCTTGTCGACGAAAGAATGCAGCAACTGATGCATGTCATAGGGCGTACGATGATCCGATGGAATCAAGCTCTTGAAATCAGCTGCTTCGGGTTCTTCATATCCCAGACCACGGTTCGCTCCGCCGTTGGCGCTGACGTGAAGCAACTGCCTTACACATCCGAATAGGTCTTCTTCATCTTCGAATACCAATTGAACTGAACCTGAGTGCTTGCTGTGAACGTCTGTTCCACCTAGCGAATAGAGATCTGAATCCTGAGCCAGCATGGCCTTCACCATATCGGGGCGACCCATGCACAAGGCGCCCTTTTTGGTCATCAACACCAAGTCAGCCAGCATCAGTGGTAAGGCCAAGGGGCCTGAGGTCGGGCCGAGTATGGCGGAAATTAGCAAATTCTTCTCGGCCAACTCCGCGAGGGATGCACTGACTCTGCCCATTCCAGTTGGTGACAAAAGCAGTTTCGACATGTCCGACGAAAGAACTTTTGTGGTATCGAAACTATCTGTCCCTCCGGGACGGTCCTGAACGTAAATCAATGGGGCGCAACTGTCCCGGGCCATCGTTACGGTCTTTATAATCTGCGTGGCGGTGCCCCACTGTCCGCTTCCTCGGAATTCACAGTCTCGTCCCCGATTCATGACCAGAAACGTTCTTACGGAATTTATAGACCCTTCGCCGCAGATGAAATGACTTCTCTCGACAGGGTGATGGTCGACAAAACTACCGGCGTCAAAGAGAGTGTTTATTCTTTGCAATGAAATCTGCATTGGCTACCGCCTCCGAAACGGTGTGCGAATCGATTGCTGCTGCCTGCGCATGAAACCTTTCGCAGTGAAGATGGCAGTCGTGTTACGACGAATTCAGAACGTCTTCTACAGACGTTGCCATAGTCAAGAGGCGGCGGTCCTGACCTCGTGGTGCGTCAAGGCTCAAACCAACGGGCAATGCGCCATGCGGAGCAACAGGAAGCGTAATCGAGGGCATCGCGGCATTGCTGGCCAAGTCGGTATTACGTATCACCTCCGAGAAAAGTTCGGGCCGCCCGGCATCGCTACAGTGGGGAACGCTGCGCGGAACCGTCGGGTATGCGAGAAAATCGATACCTTGGGTGGTGAACAGGTTTTTCATTTGTTGACGCAAAAGGCCCACATTCTGAATCGCAAAAGAATAATCCGCCGCAGAGATCAGCTGCGCACTGAGGTTACTGTGGACGATGTTGCGGACAGCTTCATCACGGATGTTATCGAATATCGTATTTATCCTGTTAGCCCAACCGAAGGAAAGCAATGTGCGTGGAAAGTCCATGAAGAATTCGTAAACGGGAATGGTGAAGGTTCCAATCCTATTTAAGTCAGCAACAGCAGAGTCGTCCAGATCAACGCACTCGAACCCCGCGCGGATGAGACGCGTGATCGCATGCCAACAATGCTTTCGGACATCTTCATTGATGTCACTCCACATGGACGCCGGAAGTCCTATGCGGCAAGGAGTACTCATCTGTTTTGCCGGAGGGCGAGTACCGGTTGACAGCAGCTCATATATCATCAACGCGTCCTTCGCGGTGCGCGTCAAAAGCCCAGGTGAATCTTTAGTGCGAGAAACTGGAACGATTCCAGCTGAAGACCAGTGACCGCTTGTAGGCCTGAAGCCGACAATGCCACAGAAGGCGGCCGGTATCCGCACTGAGCCGCCAGTGTCAGTTCCGATCGCCATCGGAACGATCCCGGCAGCCACCGCGGCCGCGCAACCGCCACTGCTTCCGCCCGCCAGATATCCCGGAGCCGTCGGGTTGCCCACCGTTCCCCACCTCGGATTGACCGATGTGATGCCAAAACTAAGTTCATGCATATTGTTCTTACCGGCGACGACTGCACCCAAGGATTTCAGTTTTCGGACGATAATGGCATCGCGTGTCGCTATGCATCCTTCCATCCCTGGCGTACCGGCAGTTACTGGAAGCCCGTTAGCACAAATATTGTCTTTCAATGAGAAGGGGATGCCATAGAGTGGTGCACCTTTCAGCACATCATTCGGCCTTGCGAAATGCGCATCGAGGTCGCGACTACCAATGAAACAATTCAGCTTCGACTGATTAGCATTGGCGCTAATTGCGTGCTTCCGCATGTCATCCGCAGAGATTTCACCATCGCGTATACCATCACAAAGCGATTGCAGAGTGTCTTCCGAATACATAAATAGTTCCAAAATAGCGTGTCGTCAGTGCATGCGATATCAGTAGTGATAGGCACTGCGTATTTCGTCGAGAGGATTGCCCCGTACAAGGTCTCCGCCTGTACTGCGTATAACGGCGCAGGCGCTATTGATAGCTGTCTGGACCGCCCCCTCGATCCAACCACCGGTGAATGAACAACCACATCCAGCCAAATATAGGCCAGTATCCGTTGCAAGGTCGTTTGCCGTCTGATATTGAAAAAAAAGCCGCTGTGAGTACACATCTTCACCGGGATAGTTGAGTTTAAACGCACCGGAAGAATGGGGGTCAGTCAACCAGTCATGGTGAAGGATGGCATGCTCGTAGTCATCATCCACGGGAGTCAGGTGCCGCGCAAGTTCAGGGTTGAATGTAGCAAGGGCGTCAACAAAACGCTCGCAGCGCTGCTTTTTGTCGGGGACACTTAGTAGCTTGTGCGCGTCGTCCTCCCACGTGTAGCTAAGCAAAACTACACCTGGACCGTCTGGCTTATCGGGCTCGTAGTCAAGGCAATATACCCCGCGCGCAAAACTGTCAGATTGAATTGTGACTGGCAAATCGTTACCGAGCCAAAATTTACCATGTGTAAGCATGAATAGTTTTGATGACCCGGTGAGATGCGTTTCTCTAACGGCTCGTGAGACGTCTCGACTGAGAAACGTCTCGTCGTCGGTCAGGCCGTGAACCATCTGCATTGTCCTTGTGTTGCTGGTAACGATAACTCGGTCAAAGGTCATGATTTCGCCCGCGTCAGTTATCAGCCTTATCTTTCCGTCTTCTTTGTAGATGCGGCCCACGCCATTGAAGCGAACCCGGTCAGCAACGGTGCATTCTCCGATCTTCTCTGCTGCGAGGCACTCAGCTAGTGTAGAAATTCCGCAAGAGACCAAGCGCTGATCGTCCATGTAGCCATTGATGACGAGCCGCAGTATTTCGGTGAATGCCGCCTGATAAACAGGAAGGAAGCCTCCAGAGCCTATGCCCAAAGAACCGAATAGTTCAAAGTCGTCAGGCCGTTCCCAGCGGATGTCTCCGGGCGGGCGAGATCCAGTGAAGATGGCCACGATGGCTGCGTAGAAAGAACTGTCACGAAACACGTCGAGCCACGTTTGCCATTCCGCTCGGGCTTTCTCAAACCGGCCTGACCTCAACATTGCGGTGATTTTTGCGGGAGCAACTAGAGACGTACCGTTGATCACGCATCCTTCCTGCAAAAAGGTTCTCCAGCCTTCGTAGACGACTCTGAATAATGGGGGCGGCGGTTCTCCCGCGCGCCAGATATGGCGAGTACCGCGATAGTGCAATTCGGTATCGACCATTCCTGGATCCGGGAAAGAGGCTGTCGTCGAAATGCCGTATCTGTCAAGGTAATGAAAAAGACCGGTCGCACTCGGAGGAAATCTCATTGCACCCATTTCAGCAATGAGATGCGGGTACCGTGGATCAAAAGGTTGTGACCATACTCTACCTCCGATGCGATCGCGGGCTTCAAACACGGTGACATCGGTGACACCTGCTCGCATCAATTCTGCCGCGGCCAGAAGCCCGCTAATGCCGGCCCCCACGATTGCAACCCGCGGCGTCTGTACACTGGGTGAAAACGAACCAATTGCTCCTTCTGATTTGCAAATCTCGAGGAAAGGAGCGTAGTCGTACAATAGGTCAATAGTCGGTGATGCAATTTGTGAAGATGCGGCGCAGTTTTTCATGAATTATCTCCCTTTGGAGTACCTCTACCCGTCCAAAAGACGATCGCTGAGATTAACGCTACGAATTAGATAAGAGAGGTAAAGATTGCTTATTTCGTTGCCAATAACTCCGTTGTCTGTCAGGGCAAACCGCTATTTATCTTTAATACCCGTGAATGCCACGATAGCAAATCGTCTGCCTCAGGATCAAACAAATAAAATTGATGCTTGTGAAAAGATATCGTGAGGTCACAACCGGTCGTCTATTTTTTGTCGCCGCCGAGTTGCCTAAACATCGCTTGAGAAGACGTGAAGGCAATGTCGCAACGAGGCGAGCGTCAGGATGTCGACTGCAAAAGATTACCTCGTGCTCGATATCGACTAACTTGACGACGAGACGCCATGGGCATATAGCTTTCGGACTGGACTCAATTGCGGGTTGGGGGCCTGGGGTGGAGTAGCCCTGTAACCCCGGGGAAACGCACATCGTCTTCAAGAACGAGTGAGCCATACCATTGCTGTGGGCCAGTGTACGTGCGTGGTCAGCGGATGCGGGGGGGCCTATGTCGTTCGTCAAGCGTTAGGGGCGGATTTCGGTTGTTAGAAGTGCCGTCGCGCAGCATCGCGAACAACACGTCGCAGCGTCGTCTGGCAAGGGCAATGAGCGCTTGATTGTGGCGCTTGCCCTGCTGGACCTAACGAGCGTAATAGTCCGTCGAGACTGGATCTCGCAAGGCGGCAAAGGCCGAGAGGAAGAGCGCTCTCTTGAGCACCTTGTTGCCCCGTCTGGATGGATGCTCGCCACGGATGGGCAAACCTGAGCGTCGTGTGACCGGGGCGAGGCCGGCGTAGGCGGCGAGATGCGCGGCTGAAGCAAAGGCTTTGTGAGCGACTTCAGTGAGGAGTCTGGCGGCGGTCCTGACGCCGACTCCGGGCATACTGGTCAGGACCGGCCAAAGAGGGTGTGCATGTACCAGGCGTTCTACTTCGCTGGCGACCTCGTCGCGTTGCTTGCGCAAGGACGCGAGTTGCTGGGCCAGACGTGGCATGACGATTGTTGCGGCCTGCGTGCCGGGCACGGTCACCGCCTGTTCGCCGCGTGAAGGCAGTCCTTGCAGTCATCGCAAGCTGCTTGCTCCAGCCACACCGCGGCGCGAGGAGTGCGCGAAAAATTGCACAGTTGATGGCGGTCACGTCATTGCTGTTGTTTTCTCGTGATGTTCTGCACCTAACAACATGTACATCGACGGGACAACGAACAGTGTGAACAGAGTGCCGATCGACAGTCCTGTGAATATTACCAGCCCGATCGCGTTGCGCCCTGCCGCGCCGGCGCCGGACGCAATCACTAGCGGCAGAACACCAAGCACCATGGCGGCTGTAGTCATGACGATCGGGCGCAGGCGCCCGCCTGCCGCTTCTTCAAGAGCTTCGCGCTTGCTGCGGCCTGAACGCTGTAACTCATTCGCGAACTGCACGATGAGAATGCCATGCTTGCTGATAAGCCCCATGAGTGTGACCAGTCCGACTTGCGTGTAGATGTTGAGCGTGGAAACGCCGATGTTAATGAAGATCAGCGCACCGAACAACGCCAACGGCACTGATACCAGAATGACGATGGGATCGCGGAAGCTTTCAAACTGCGCCGCGAGTGCAAGGAACACAATGACCGCTGCGAACATCAGAGTGATTAGGAAGCCGCCGGACTCGTGCATGAATTGGCGCGAAAGTCCGGAATAGTCCATGTTGTATCCTGAGGGAGCGACGCGGGTTGTGGCGTTGCGCAGGAACTCGAGTACTTCGCCCTGCGAAACGCGGGGTGCGGCTACGGCCGAGATCGTTGCCGAATTCATTTGCTGAAAATGGTTGATGGATTCGGGCACAACCGTCGACTTCAGATGCGAGACAGTCGAAGCAGGAATCATACTGCCGTCGGAAGTGCGTAGGTTGTAGTCTAATAGCTGCGATGGGTTCATTCGGTCGACCTGCTGAAGCTGGGGAATCACCTTGTACGAACGGCCGGCGACCGAGAAATAGTTCGCGTAGTTACCACCGAGCGCAGCTCCGAGCGCCTGTCCCATGTCGCTTTGCGTAAGGCCGAGCGAGGCGACCTTGTCGCGGTCGACCATCAGAACGGTCTCGGGCTTGTCGATCTTTAGGTCACTGTCGACAAAGAGGAACATGCCGCTTTCGCGCGCCTGTTGCAAAACCGCTTGGGTCACTTCGTTGAGGTTATCGAAAGGCTCCGTCGTGTTGATCACGAACTGCACCGGGAAGCCTTGCGCACCGGGCAGGGGTGGAAGCTGGAAAGCAGCAACTCGCGCGCCGGCGATGCCATTCCACTTCTGTTGAAGCTCCTGTTGCAACTCGGAGGCACCTCTCTTTCGTCTGTCCCATGTCGTGAAGAGCACGCCGCCGAAGCCCTGATTCAATGTCGGCGCGCCTGTCAACTGAAACATCTGCGCATACTCGGGCAATTGCTTAGATATCTGGAAAACCTGGTCGGCATACATCTGCATCTGTTGAATCGTCGCATTGGGTGGTCCCTGGATCAGCGACAGTACGATGCCTTGGTCCTCCTGGGGGGCGAGTTCGGACTGTGACGTCGCAAATAAATAGATGGTCCCGCATAACAGTATTGCACCCATCACGACGAATACGGTCCATGTGTCCAGTATCGAGCGCAGGAGCCGCATATAACCCCGGTGAACTTTCTCAAACTGCTGATGGACGAGACGGTTGAAGCGTCCGGGTTGCTGCTCGTGATGAAAGAGTCGCGAGCACATCATTGGCGATAGGCTTAGCGCGACCACGCCCGACATAGTGACCGCGCTTGCCAGTGTAAATGCGAACTCCGTGAACAGTGCGCCCGTCAGTCCGCCTTGGAAGCCAATGGGGAGATAGACGGCAATCAACACAACAGTCATTGCGAGTATCGGGCCACTGAGTTCACGCGCGGCGATGAGCGCGGCATCGAAGGGACGCTTGCCCCCGGTCGTCAGGTGTCGGTCGAAATTCTCAACCACGATGATCGCGTCATCGACCACGAGTCCGACCGCGAGCACCAGCGCGAGCAGCGTCAGTAGATTAATGGAGTAGCCGAGCAACTGCATCGTAAAGAATGTGCCGATCAGAGACAGCGGCATCGCGAACAAGGGCACTATCACCGCGCGGAAGCTGCCGAAGAACAGGTAAATCACTAGCGTTACGATCAGTAGTGCCTCGACGAGCGTCTTCACCACTTCGTCGATGGCAGTCTCGATAAAGTCCGTGGCATCATAGACGATGTCGCTCGACACACCCGTGGGGAGGTGCTTCTGCAGATCAGGGAACACAGCTTTGACGCGTTTCGCTACTTCGAGCAGGTTCGCGTCGGGCGCTACCTTGATCCCAATGAACACCGAGCGTTTTCCACTAAAAGCGACATTGGAGTCGTAGTTGTCCGCACCCAACACAACATTGGCGACATCCTCTAGGCGTACGATCGCGCCGTTCTTCTGCTTGATAACCAGCTTCCTGAAGTCTTCGACGGAATGCAGATCGGTACCGGCGTTTAGACTGACGCTGGTCATCTGGCCTTTGGTTGCTCCGAGCGTCGCCAGATAGTTGTTGTTGCCGAGTGCGGTGTAGACGTCAGAAGCCGTCACGTTGTGCGCTGCGAGCTTGGTGGAATCAAGCCACGCGCGCAACGCGAACTGACGGCCGCCGAGAACCTCTGCGGTTTGCACGCCCTGAATTGAATCGAGCTTCGGCTTGACAACGCGCAGCAGATAGTCCGTGACGTTGTTGCTTGGCAGGACATCGCTGTAGAAGCCCATATATATCGTGTCAGTAGTCTGGCCGACCTGAATCGTCAACACTGGCTGTTGCGCTTGGGGTGGCAACTGGTTCCGCATAGACGCGATTTGGGTGTTGATCTCTGTTAGCGCGCGGTTCGGATCGTAGTTCAGGCGGAGAGTCGCGGTGATACTTGAGACACCCGTGCTACTCTTCGACGACATGTAATCGATGCCTTGCACCTGTGCGATCGCGGCTTCGAGCGGCTGAGTAACGAAGCCGGCCATCGTCTCGGCGCTAGCGCCATAGTACGAGGTGGTGATGGTAACGACGCCAGTGCCAGTCTGGGGATATTCGCTAACCTTGAGTGTCGACAGGGAACGTAAGCCCAGCACGAGGATGAACAGGCTCACCACGGACGCGAGGACCGGCCGTTTGATAAAGATATCGGTGAAATCCATCTGAGGAACTCTTATTGTTCTTGGGGCGTCGGAGCAGGACTGTCTGCCGGCAACACGCGATTGTCGATCACGAGCGGTGTGCCGTTCTTCAGCTTGAGCTGGCCGCTCGTTACCACTAGTGCGCCTTCGTCTAAGCCCTTCAGGATCGCAACCTGATCGCCGCGCGTGGGTCCTGGCGTTACGAAGATTTGTTGCGCAACGGGCATCGTTTTGCCGCGTGCGTCCTTATGCTCGCCCGGTTTGATGACGAAAACTGTTGCCCCGTAGGGATTGTAAGTGATTGCCGTTTGCGGCAGTGTCAGGTAGCGCTGCTCGTGACCAACATCGACTTTTACGCTAGCGTACATCCCCGGCAACAGTTTGCGCTCGCGGTTGTCGAGGGCCGCTTCGACCTCCACGTTGCGCGTCGTGCTGTCGAGGCGCGGGTTGATAGCGCGGATCTTACCCACGAAGCCGTGGCTCACGAATGCACTTGCATTTACGGCGACGCTCTGTCCCACCTGCAGTTGACCGAGTTCCTGCTGGGGCAGGTGAAAGTCGACGTAGATGGGATCGATAGCTTGCAATGTAACGATGGCGTCGCCCGGATTGATATACTGGCCCGGATTGACTGTCGTGATGCCCACGCGTCCCGCGAAGGGGGCGCGAATCGTTTTTTTCTCGACCAGTGCGGCCTGCTGTTCGACTTGTGCTCGTTTGCTTCTCAGGTCGGCGGCATCAGTATCGACTTGCGCCCTGGCAATCGCCTGAATGTCGTACTGTGCTGTGTCGCGGTTATAGACGGTTTGCGATAGGTCGGCGGCAGCTCTTAGCGAGGCGAGCTGCGCGCGGTCCGAGCGGTCGTTCAGACGCACGAGCACCTGTCCGGCCTTGACTTCCTCGCCGGACTTGAATGCGATCTCGCGAACTAGTCCAGCCACTTCACTCGTCACGTCGACACCGCGCACGGACCGCAGGCTGCCCACAGCGGCAAGCTGTGGCTGCCATGTCTGATAGCTCACGACGGCGGACGTGACGGTAGCAGCCGGCACCGCGTTGTGCGCCATGAATTTCCGGATCATATGCGCCTTGTACAGGTTGAAACCGATCAGCGCGCCAAGCAGAGCGCCCATACAGATCAGCATGGTGATCATCCGTTTTGCTGTTGGTTTATTTGTCGTCATCGTCGTGTCCTTGCACGGCAAACTGATATGGAACAGATCCCGTTGGACGCGCAGCATTGGAAACCATGCGGGGCGCGGCAAGCAGAAAGAGAGTTCACTGCGGGTTGATATCGGAGTCCGCCTGTCCTGTCTGGATCCTCGCAGTGTCGCTCCACCAGCCGCCACCCAGTGCTTCGAACAATGCCGCCGTGTCTGCGTAGCGTGCAGCGCGCGCCTGGGTGAGATTGACGATGGTCTGCTGGTATTGACGCTGCGCATCGAGCAGAGCTAGATAACTGACACCGCCGGCACGAAACTGGCCACGCGTCAGCTCGAGCGAGCTGCTGGCTGCACGCCACGCTTCGGTTTGCGCGGCGAGTGCGGTTGCATCGTGATCGAGTGCGCGGAGCGTGTCCGCGACATCTTCGAATGCAAGCAGTATCGTTTGCCTGTATTGCCCGTTGGCCTCATCGAAGGCGGCTTCCGCCGCGCGCCTTTTAGCGCTCAGTTGGCCTCCGTTAAAGATCGGCTGAGTGAGTCCCGCGCCGATGTTCCAGATCATGTCCGCGTACTTCAGCATGCCCGCTGGCGTTAACGATTGCGGGCCGTAGTTTGCGGACAGCGTAAGCTGCGGATACATGTTCGCGGTTGCGACGCCGACCTGGGCGCTCGCCTGACGCAGCAGGGCTTCCGCAGCCAGGATGTCCGGACGTTGACGGACGAGCGACGAAGGGAGGGCGACGGGTAAGCTCTGCGGTAGGGTGAACATCGACAGCCTGAACTCGGGAACGCTGTTATCGCTAGGCGGTTTACCCGCGAGCACGGCAAGCTGATGTCGCGCCCGATCGAGAGACTGCCGCAGTGGCGGCAGGGTAGCGCGCGTTTGTGCGAGCAACGTTTCCTGCGAGAGCACGGCCACGCGACCCACCCCGCCGAACTCAAGCTGCTTACGCAATACACCGAGCTGAGTCTCCTCATCCGTGGCGATACGCTCGGTCGCGTCAATCTGCTCGCGGAGGGAAGCTTCCCTGACCGCAGCGGTGACGATGTTCGCTGACAGCGCCAGGTATGTGCCCTGTAGCTGCAAACTCTGGAAGTCGACCTGCGCGCCCAGCGCCTCGAGTTCGTGCCGTGCAGCCCCGAAGAGATCCAGGTTGTAGGACACGTTCACTGATGCGTTGTACAGACTTAGTATTCTGTTCAGGCGGGGCTGGCCTAGGGTCGTGCCATTGAGCTTTTCGCGAGTAGCATTGAGCTTGACATCGATGGCGGGATATAGATCGATCCCTGTTTGCGCGCGCAGATTTTCGCTCGCGTGGCGCAGCGCCGCGCGGGCTGCAGCGATATTCGGGCTATTTGAGAGGGCCTCGCGTATCAGCGCGTCGAGGGGCTCGCAACGGTAAAGGCTCCACCATTGTGCAGGCAGCTCGCCGCCAGCCTTGAACTGCTGCGCAAGACCCGTCGAACCGGGCGACGAAACCGTGTGTTCGGGTAGGGCCGTCGGTGTATAGCTGTCGGTCGCGGGCGGCGCGGGAGTGCGATATTCGGGGCCGACTGTGCAACCGGAAAGTGAATAGACTAGTGAAAGCAAGGCAGTGATCGATGCGGCACGGCCGAAAGACCGATTTGCTGCCGGAAGCAACGCTGCGTCGCGCATCCGCGACCGCGGCTGCGATCGTCCGCGATAGCAATTGAGATTGCCGTAATCAATCATCTGTCTACCTTGGTCCGCGTGAGCACAGTGCAATCAGATGGGTGGCTGAAGAAACTCACGTCCCTGGCACCGGGTTCGCTGGAAGGAGGGTATGCAAAGTGCGAGTGTCGACGTTTCGCCCGCTCCGGCAACTGGTGTCGATCGAGCCGCTCGCCATGAACATCGGGTTATCGAATCCAGTTCTGCGGCGTGCCCACACTCGTCTCGCTCCAACTAGCGGCTATTGAGCCAGTTCACCACAAGGTCCGCGCCTTCATCGATGGACTTCGAACATGTGTCGATGAATACGTCCGGGACCGTCGGCTGTTCATACGGCGAGTCGATGCCGGTGAAATGCTGTATGGCGCCAGTTCTCGCAAGCCGATACAGTCCCTTGGGATCGCGAGCTTCGGCTACGGCCAAACTAGCGTGAACGTGGATTTCGGCGAAACGGTGCCTACCCGCGGTGGATCTGGCGAGTTCCCGATCGCGACGGAACGGCGAAATGAGGCACACTAGCACTACGAGTCCCGCGTCAGCCATCAATTTGGCAACTTCGGCCACGCGCCGCACATTCTCGTGGCGATCCGCATCCGCAAAGCCGAGATCCTTGCATAGACCGAGCCTGATAGAGTCTCCATCGAGAATGTAGGTGAGTTGGCCGGACGCATGCAGTAGTGCCTCGACCTTGTCGGCAATCGCCGACTTTCCAGCTGCCGACAGCCCTGTGAACCACAGGATGGCGGGCGTTTGCCGGAGCAATCGTCCTCTCGACTCCGGCTGAATCCGGAAGCCGTGCACATGACGATCTGAAACGGAGGTCTTCTTCATACTTGCCTACGATAGGGGGTGAAACCGCTGTTGGAAGCAAAGGCGTCCGCTCTGCATCGCGGCGTCGGAGCAGTGTGGTGGGCATCGGTATGGCAATATAGAAAATCTTGACACTGAGGGATGCTGCCGCTGTCTGTGCGGTTCGTCCGTGAAAGAAAGTCCCTGACGCACTCACTCAAGTCACGCCCCGAGCGGTGCGGCTACGGCCCGCTCAAACCGGCCGTCAGAACCTGGTTCGTCGATTGACGATGGCAGGCCAGTGCTACATGCCTTGCTCAATAAAAGACCGTCGCACCATACATGTTCGACACCTCCCCACTCGCAGGCTGAAGCAGCGTCCGGAAAGAAGCCACGTCCATGATAGTTGGCACTGGTGTTACATAGCAAAGGAACGCCAGTGAGTCTTTCGTATTCAATTAGGAGTTGCGCCACGGGATGCGCGGAAGTTCTTGCAATGGTTTGCAACCGCGCCGATCCGTCGAGATGCACTACGGCGGGGATCCTCTCCCGCCATTCCTCGCGCGTCTGATGATCGAACAGCATGTAGGGGTCTGGAGTACCGGGACAAAAGACGGCGATCGCCTGATCTTCAAGACATATTGGTGCTACCGGACGAAAATGCTCCCGATGCTTCACCGCGTTGAGGAAGTCCTTCATCGCAGGGGACGTCGCAGCAGCGAGAATGCTTCGAGCGCCCAACGCTCGGGGTCCCAGCTCTGCCCTGCCGGCTAGGAAGACGACGGGTTTATTTTCAGCGAGTACGCCGGCGAGTTGTGCAATGGAGCAAGGGGACGCTGTCCATCCGGGCGGCACGTCACCAGTTTTCACTGCTGGCCCGCTATAGATCGACCATTCCAACGGCAGGAAGCCTTTGTTCGCTGCCATCGAGCAGCAAGCGGCGCCAATCGCAGACCCACTATCGTTCGGAAAAGGCGGAATCCAGATTGCGTCAAAAAGACGACTCTCACGTAGTGCGCTGTTCCATTTGATGTTAAGACCGCATCCGCCAGAGATGCACAAGTTCCGCGGCTCGAAAATCGGATGGCGTGAGAGCGCTGCCTCCATTCCTTGAACCAGAAGACGCTCGAGGAATACGTGAAAGGAAGCAAGTATGTCTTCTTGAGGCTTGGCCTCCAATTGTGGAACGCATTCTTGGAAAAAGTCGCGTATAGCTGCGAGAGATCTTTCTGGTATGCGGACATTCTCGCGGTAGTCTTGCGCAAGTTCGGTGTCGCCGGCAAAGCGTTGCTCATAAAGCTCCCGAAAGACTGCAATGATGCCTTCGTCGACCGACCCGAGCGCGATGTATGCCATAAGCTTGCCGGCGACGCCCAGGTCCCAGTCAGCGCCGCTCGCCTTCTTATAGGGCCCGAAATGATGTCCAGCCGCCGCGTACATTTGGCCGATAACTGGGAACAGGCAATTGACGAGGCGTGCTTCGTCCGGTCGCACATAGTACAGTCTTGGGACCATGCCGCCATCCCAGACTAGGCAGTATGCAGGCTCCCCGCCTATCGCGAACGGACTGGTGCAGTACGCGGACGCGACATGGCCCGAAACATGAGGGTAGCTCTGATACGAATACGATTGTTCGGCGATTAACAGGCCGGTGCGTTCGAGCGGATGGAGGAGATCGTCGGCCCTGCGTTCGATATAGGGAGCACCTTTCAAGATCACAGGCGTACGGCCGCTGAGAGTGCGAAATTCCGACTCTATCTCGCCGTCCCAGCCATCAATTACAAACTGATCGATGTCATCGACACGCAGCCCGTGTTCGCTCAGCACGGTTGCAACTACGTCGAGATTCCCGATTTCCTGATATCGCGGGTTATTGTGCCGCTTCTCCTGTTCGATGCAAAAAAGGAGCTTTCCATCCTCCACAACAGCGATGGCTCCATCGTGTGTCAGTTTGATGCCGCAGATGCGCATAGTATCTCCCGCTCTAACGGAGGCAATTCGGTTGATTTGTAAAATCCATCGGGCTCCGGAAGCGCGCGAGCATGCAATCCTCATTGGACGACCGCCCGATGCACTGCACGCGCTCGACTTCGGTCAGCTCTTCCCGTAGCATTTCGAGCACCGTTTCCGCCCCGGCGATGTGGCCCCACCGCCGGCAATTGGCGTCAACAGCCGATCCGAATACCAACTGCCCGTTGGGCGCAAGCATGCGCGCCAAGCTCTGCACAGTGGCCCGTACCTCGGCGATGCTTCCGAGGTAATAAAGAACCTCCGCGACAACGATCAGATCGAACTTTTCCGGAGCCAAAAAGCGCTGGATGTCTGATACGATCCAAGTGATATTGGCCGATTCCATTAGCCGTGCGCGTGTTCGCGCAATCGCTTCTGGAACTACATCGATGACGGTGAGCCGTCGACAGTGAGGCGCCAGCTTTTCCGTGAACGCCCCGCTCGCACATCCGACTTCGAGTGCATTTGTGACGATGCCCTCGGCAAGTGCCAATCGAAGCATTTGCCTGTGGCGCTCGAATTCGAACGGGTTACTGTCCAGCCGCCACGGATCGTTGGAGTTCAATTCGCGAAGCAGCAAGTCGAAATTCGCTACATGTGTCAAGTTCACATACCTCGATAGCGGTTTACTATAAGGACAATTGCATGGGGGCGTCGGCTCCACCGCCTTCTGTGGTGAAGCGCCAGCCTTCACAGCTCCGGACCATTGCGCTCGATTGCACTCCCCTCTGGCCACTGGCTCATCGGGCTACCAATCGGCATGATTACCGCAAGGACGTCTTCAGTGCGTGTCGGGGGCAAATCTAGACGAACGTCGGCCAGAGTTGACCGCACCCGCACGCCCGAGACGACCGTTCCCAATCCATGCCGACACAACCTCGCGATATGGTTCTTCAACTCATGGCGCACCGTGCCGAATGCGAATGGAACCCGAAGGCCCTGCAGTGCCGGATACATCGCGCGGATCGAATGGCTGATGCCGAGTCCTTCGAGATCCGGACGAACTCCGTAAAGTCCCAGTTCGGCTACAAGAACATCGACCGTGCCAACCTTGATGAACCGGCGCAGCGAGCCCATGTGAGCCGCCACCCCTTGCGAGTCGTAGGCAATCGCACGGAGTTCGGGCCGCGCACCAGCCCAACTCCGGCTGCCCTCGAAAGGTCTTGCGTTAAAAGATCCAGTTGGTCCATACGTTGCCCGAAAGAACTCGGACAATTCGATGTGGTCCGAGAGCCCTAGCTCATTTTCCCAATACAGTCTCCATTGCACAGTTGAGGCCATTTGAAGTTACCCTATAACAATATGTTCATACGCCACTCGCTGAACACTGAACCGGAACAGTGGGCCATACACATCGGAGTTCATCTGCTGCTCGGAACGCAAGAATTAGTTTAGCTAGGCTGCGGACCGCGAAACCCGAGTTTGCGAGTCGATAAAGCCAATGCTCTTCAAAAGCTAGACAATTGAAAGCTATCGGGGCAATCTTGATGTTTGGCGGGCCGATCAGCCCCCTTGAGCTTCGAAAAAGCTATCGTATCGACTGCCCTCGAAGTGACGCCTCAACTCTTCGAAGTTAAGTACCGTCTGCCGCAGCGATCGAACTTCCTGACGTCTAAGAGATGTGTTTTCAGAGCAAGGGTGATTCGAGATGCCGAGAAAGGCTGAGACCGCCTTCAGACTTGGGGCCGGATCGTCCCGAAGAGTTTCATAGTTGATAGTGAGCACGCTCGACGGTGAAAACGAGCTCAGAATTAAGTGGTGGAAATCGTCCGCGGCCTTAAAGTAAGCCTCACAGTCTTCGATTTTCAATATGACTTGCGGAGGCGGACGTGAGTCGTCGTTGTCCGGACCGTATTTTAGCCACTGACCGCTTTGTCTTGCTTGCACCAAAGAACGAAACGATTCCAACGTGTTTCGTCGAATCACGAGCAGTACCTTCAAACGTGGCCACGCGGCCAGCGTCTCGAAAAACCCGGGACGTTCGTTAAACTGAGGCTGGTTGATCTTGCAACCGACGTGTGTCAAATGCGGATTCCCGGTCATGGTCGGATGGTGCAGATAGGCTAGCTCGAGCAGTTCGCGATCGCTACGCAAAAGCCGGGCGCGACCGGGCCAGATTGGGTCATACGGATTGAGCAACTCACCATTACTTGACACGTTCGGATGGGCATTCAGCAATTCTTCCAAGTAGTGAGTGCCGGTCCTCGGCATCCCCACGATCACAAATGGCTCAGTTGTCTGCATGGGGTATGTCATGGCGTTAATCTAACGGGTTGAAAGAGGGTGTGAGCACTGCGCAGATAGTCCGTTGCGAAGTTCGTGGGCTCGGATTGATTGCCAAAATGGTCACGACATTAGGCGGCGGCGAAGTAGAACCGCCGATAAAAAGAACGGCAGTACTGCGTAGACGCAAAGCGCAGCCACATGAAGGCTGATACTAGCGACAGGCCGTGCCAGCATCGCTGGGCGGATCAGCTCAACGGAATGTGTCAGCGGAAGGAATCTCGCAATTTGCCGAAGAGCACCGGGGAGATGACCGATCGGGAAGACGACGCCGCTCAGGAACAACATGGGCGTCAGAACAAGGGTTTGGTAAAAAATGAAATAGTCGTAACTGGGCGCGATGGCGACGAGCACCATAGCCACACTCGCGAAGGCGAGTCCAGTGAGAACGACGACGGGCATGACATAGATGATACTCGACAGCGCCGCATAGCCTAGGATCGCAGCAACCACCATCACCGCAGCGCCGGCAAGAAGGGCTTTTGTGGCTGCCCATGAAAGTTCACCTAGAACGACGTCGCCAATCGTGAGTTGAGTGCATAACACCGCTTCCCACATGCGCTGAGTATGCATTCGCGAGAAGGCCGCATAAATCGTCTCAAAGGTGGCAGAAGTCATTGCGCTCGTCGCAACCATTCCAGCGGCCAAGAACGCGATGTATGACGTGCCGTCGACGCGGCCTATCATTATTCCCACACCTAGGCCAAGACCAAACAGGTACATCATCGGATCCGCAAGGTTCCCGAGGAGCGACACAAGCGCAGATTTCCTCCATGCAAGGTAGTTGCGGTGCCATACTGTGTGCCAGTTCAGCGCGTTGCCGGGCAGAGTTATCATGAATACATCACGCATCACTAATCCTTCATTTCGCGGCCGGTTAGCCGCAAAAACACGTCTTCCAGGTTGGCGGGGCGTTGGAGAATTCGCAGACCCGCATGCCCCCGCAACTGCAAACGCACCTGCTCGGGATCAGCGGCATAGCAAAACAATGCTTCGCCGCTCACTTCGGTTCGCTGTGTGTAGGGTTCGAGTAACGGCCGCAGTTCATGTGAATTGCCGCCATATATCTCAATCACTTGGCTCCCAATCTGCTCTTCGATTAGCGCACTAGGAGTACCTTCGGCAATGCTGCGCCCTTCGTCAATCACACAGAGACGGTTGCACAGTCGCTCCGCTTCTTCCATGAAATGAGTGGTGAGAAGAATTGTTTTGCCGCGCGCGAGTAGCAAGCGCAGGCGTTCCCAGATGAGATGGCGCGCATGCGGATCAAGGCCCGTCGCGGGCTCGTCCATTACAAGTAGTTGGGGGTCGTTGATGAGCGCGCGAGCGAGCGTCAGACGCCGTTTCATGCCGCCTGATAATTCGACAACGCGCGCATCAGCCTTGCTTTCCAGACGCGCGAATTCGAGCAAAGAGGGAATCACAACCGAGACCTCACCTGCGCTCATGCCAAAGTAGCTCCCGAATATCTCTAGGTTCTCACGCACTGTGAACCCGGGTTCAAGATTATCGAATTGCGGAACGACGCCAATTCGTGCACGTGCCCGTCGCGCGCGTCCAGGCACTGGCTCTCCGAGGACTGTGATCGTACCCGCGTCAGGTAGCGCCATCCCGAGGACCATCCGCGCGGTCGTGCTCTTGCCTGCGCCGTTGGGCCCCAAAAGGCCGAAACATTCGCCCGGCTCTACGTGGAAGGACAGTCCATTGACAGCGAGCTTCCCGCCGTAGGACTTGTTGACACCTGTAAACGTGATTGCTGCGGTTGGCATTGACATGGAAATCCAAATGGTTGTTCTCTTCAGGAAGATCTCGTGACGAACACGATCATTTGTTTCGGAAAACGTCATCAGATTCCGTGAATGCCTGCTCATCCCAGTGTCGACGGGGCTTGTCACGCTGAGCCCCGCCATTTGTGGATATAGTGGTGCCCGTTTCAGTGTCGTGCCCCGGCGGGTCGACGTGTGCGCTACAACCGCCGGCGGCCACGCCGCGGGACAGCCAGTTGCTGTTGCTGAGTGTACACAAGGCGTACGCCTTAACAGGTAGTAGGAACAGTAGGTTGACCAGCGTGTGCGCGGAAAACCCAAGAAATCGAAGCTCACAAGAGCGCACGGCTGCCACGGAGCAGCGGAGCATGCTCATTGACGCAATCAAGAAGCACGCCTTCCATGGGGCCGTCTCTGTCAATACGATCTGTAAAAAGCCGGAGAGCATTGCGATCGCGAGCAATAGGGAGCCTGCATTCTGCGCAATGACGTCCAGCGTAAGATACCGATCTAGGCGGGGTAAAAGCCGTAGCGCCAACAGCGTGTCGCGATACGTGCTTCGCGCCCAGCGCAATTGTTGGCGAAGATACGGCCCCAGTCTGTCTGGAACCACGGTCGAAGCGATCGCATTTGGAGCGTACTCTGTTCGGTAGCCCGCGGCCAGCATGAGAATTGTTAGATGACGATCTTCCCCAAAATCGCTTCGCTTTCCCCGGAACATCTGTGTCTCGTACTGGTCAAGCAGCAAGAGAAGCGCGGAGCGACGATATATCGCGCACGGTCCGCAGCAGCACATCACGGCGCCGAACCGGGCCTGAGCTGCGCGCTCCTCGTTACACGCGAGCCAGTATTCCATATCAATCAGACGGGTTAACCATGTATCGTTGCGATTGCTGGCGGTCAATTGACCCATGGCGGCGCCGACCTCTGCATCGCTCATTGTCAGTATGAGTTGGCTTATAACGTCAGGCGCCAAGGTCGTGTCGGAATCGACGTTGAGTATGAGTTCTGCGGATGAAGCCCGTATTGCGGCGATCTGGGCCTTGCGTTTTCCCACGTTTTGGGGGAGAAGAACAAAATTGAATCTTGGATCGTGCTCGTAGTCGCGATAAACGGGTTCCAACGCATCGCGGTTGGCGGATCCGTCATCGACCACGTGGATTTTTAAAGCTCCTGAGTATTCCTGCGTTGCGATAGAGGCGAGACACGCGCGCAGAGTATCGGGGTTTTCGTTGAAGCACGGAACGATGACGTCGACGTCGGGAAGAAAATTCGTGGCAGATTGGCTGCTATGCTCAGCTGGAGCGGGTAAGGAATGTAGAACCTGTGCTGTCTTATAAACGGCAGAAAGAAGTGCGTACAATAAAACGGAGGTCGTATTGATGGCGGCAGGAATGTTCATCGAGGTCAGTTTGCTAAGTGGTGTCAAAAAATGATCTGATTACAGGCCTGCTAGGATCCGTCAATACGCCTGCTTGGCGCGATCACATCGACGACAGACCCTGCGTGAAACTGCGATACCGTAGAAAGAGTTGACTGCGTGCTGTCGTGTACCGTCGTTTGTTGATGCAATCGTATTAATCTGTCACTTTCGGCCGACTAATAACCTCCTTCAATGCGTTCCATGGTATCGAGGTAAGCAACAACACCTCCATCGGCGCACACGGAAAGTTATATCAGTGGATCCTTTTTTCGGGGGTCAGTTTTTCCTGACATCTTCATTTGATTGCGCGCCAGAATCGTGCACGATCTCTCGATGTGACTATAGGGAACCGTTTGCAATGAGTGGGCCAGCCAATAGTCCAAGCAGGCTAGTGGTTACAGATGTGCGCTCATTCGCCCAGTGTTTGGGATCGACGATCAGGAAGTCGACTAATCACGAACCTGCGCGCCTTCAATGCAGGAATTAGACGCGAGAGAGCCTCGGCCGTCTGTCTGCGGGATGTCGTGTGAACATCGGAGTTCGACTCTCCGGGGGGGCTTCCATCATGCAACAGCACAATCGAGCCTGGCCGGACTGATGCCATCACCGCATCAACAATCGCATTGACACCCGGTTGAGACCAATCCCGCGGGTCTACTGACCAGTGAAGCGCGATCAGTCCAGCCTTCCCCGTTTCCCCGATTGCGTCTTTCGTCCAGATTCCGTATGGCGCGCGGATATACGTCACTTTCGCCGCAGGACACGTCTCCTTGATAAGCGTATCCGCCTCCCATATTTCACGGCGAACTAGGTCCGGCTCACATTTCGAAAGGTCTGGATGTGTCATGGTGTGGTTAGCGAGTTCATGACCTTCTGCGGCGATCCGTTTGATCAGTTCTGGATACTCCGCTGCGTACGCGCCAATGACACAGAAAGTTGCCGCCGCTTGCTCATATGCCAATATGTCAAGTATTTTCGGCGTCCATACTGGATGAGGTCCGTCATCAAATGTAAGGTAAACCTTAGGGCGAAGATCGGCACAATCACTGCCGCTGCGCACTTCTGTCAAATAGTCTGGGTGGTTCATAGCCTTTCCATCGCGTCCGACGCATGCCTTGTATCGTTTGATCTGCCGATAGGTTCGATCGCCAACTGCGGATCACTATGCGGGATTTTGTGGATCAATCAGCACTACGACAGACGGGCTTCGACGTTCCCTATTCAATTTGAATTGTCGCAACTTTGCGTTATCGCAAATAATTTGTACAATCGATTGTTTCGATATGTCTCATCCATAAGGCGGATACCGGAACATGCGATTCAAAGGCCTTGATCTGAATCTTCTCGTCGCGCTGGATGCGCTGATGACGCAGCGCAACTTGACGGCTGCGGCGCAAAGCGTCAATCTGAGCCAGCCTGCCATGAGCGCCGCCGTCGCTCGACTACGCGATTATTTCGGCGACGACCTGTTTGTATTGAGAGGTCGTGAGTTCGTCCCCACTGCGCGAGCGACGGAGCTCGCTGGACCTGTTCGAGAAGCCTTATCGCACATCCAGCTTTCGATCATCTCGCGGGACGTGTTTCGACCGGACAAGTCGAATCGCCGCTTCAGGGTGTGCCTGTCCGACTTTATGACGCTGGTCTATTTTCAGAATGTCATTGAGCGTGTAGCGCGCGAGGCTCCTTCGGTTGGTTTCGAATTGCTTTTCCCTGATGACGACCCGGGTGAGCTGCTTCGGCGTGGGGACGCCGATTTTTTGATCCTGCCGGAGCTGTTGTTGGCTGATGCTCATCCTAAAGCACCGCTCTTTGAGGAGAAGCTCGTGTGTGTAGGCTGTCCGACGAACAAACAGTTGTCCCGCCGCCTGCCACTCGAGAAGTATATGTCGATGGGACACGTAACAGTGAGGTTTGGGCGTGCACGGAGACCTTCGATCGAGGAGTTCTTCTTACTCGATCTAGGTCTCAAGAGGCGCGAAGAGGTTATCGTGCCTACCTTCGACTTGATCCCGCGAGTCCTGCTTCATACTAACCGTATCGCTACGATTCCTCTGAGGTTGGCAAAGTATTTCGCAGAAGTCGCCCCGCTGCGGATCGTCGACGTCCCGTTGCCACTTTCCTGTTTCACTGAAGCGATCCAATGGCCTTCCCTGCATAACGGTGATCCTGCGAGCATCTGGATGCGTGAGCTCCTGCTGGAGGAGGCGCGAAACTACGTCTAGCAAGGCAGAAGCGGCGGGGAATGCCTTCCGGGATGAACCATTGGAGCCGCTGGCTCCGCAGTGAAGGGGGGCGCGGCAATCTCGGCGAGCGTGTATTGGAAATTGTCTAATGTCGTGTGAATTGCTGTGGCGATTTCGTGCTCCGATGCAGCGCGGTAGCGGAAGCGCGCGAGGAGGGTGGCGTAGCCGCCGGTGCCGTCGAAGAAATGATGTGGCTTGGGGAAAACCGCATCGTAAAGCGCGGGGATCTCTCGTAGCAATTTTGCATCGACGAATACTTTGCCCACTGGCTCCGGCAACATGAGGAATCCACCGCGGGCGGACGATGCCGACGCGTCTAGTGCTGCTTGCACCTGAGTGGCTAACCGCGCCCTGTCACCTGACTGCTGCGCGGCCCAGAGGGCGAACAGGTCAACACCGTACAGATCGTGAAAGAGGAATGGGATTTCTCCTTCGCCGACGCGGGCACCAACCTTAAGGAAATACAATCCATCGCAGCCCCGGACTATCTCAAGATGGAATGGCCCATTTCTGAAATCCAGGGCGCGCAGACATTTTACGGAGAATGCGGTCAGCGCCTCATTTAGAGGACCTGGGTCGAGCATCACCGAGCCGAGTGGTTTACCTTGAGCGAACTGGACATAAGTGTTGATGTAGCGAGACGCGCGCGCGATAACCAATGTGCCATTCAGAAGGAAGCCGTCAACGTGATAAACCGGACCGTCGATGTACTCCTCGCAATCGTACTCGGCAAGCGGTAGTGTCGGCCACAGTGCATCGAACTCAGGACGGGTCTCGATGCGCCGTGACCCTATGTTCGCCTTACCTGATCGCGGTTTCACGATTATCGGAAAACGCATCACAGTGGTAGTCGCCGCCTTGGCAACGACCAGATCTTCTAGGGCTGCAAACCGCGGTACACGCAGGCCAGCTGCGGCGATAGTATTCTTCGTAACGGCCCTATTTCGAAAGCGCACGACTGTCTCGGGAAGGTCGCCGGGGATATTGAACGAATTGCGCAGTCGCGCGGCCGCTAAAAGGTCGAATTCGGATAAGGCGACTAGCCTGTCGATGCCGCCGAGCGCTGAACTACAGGCGCGCACGGCCGCATGCAGCGCTTCTTCATCGAGGATGTCAGATAGCTGTTCGACGTGTGCAATGCGAGAGGTGTCAAGCGCGGCGACACTATTGGGCGTGCAGACGTATGCGATCTTGTTCGCCGCATGATCAATGTAGCGCTGATAGGCGGCGAAACCGTCGGACCACCGGTTAAGCACGACTATGCGGTTACCCTTAGCAGGATGATTGGCTTTCATGTGGAAGCAACTTGTTCAGATATTTTTTCGGCTTGATCAAATTTGAGCGCACAGAGCGTTTTGGCGATGTCCGGGCCCGGCGTCGGGGCGATCTGCGGCGGTGAGCCGGACATGTCTGGTAGGGGTTTAAGAGAGCAGTCAGTCTCGCGATAGTGGAGGGCGGGTGGGCGTGGGAGCTTCGTCTCCTTTGAGACCGGATTGTGGCGCACACTCGCCACTTCGGCGCCGCTGGCGAAGTCCGCTGATATGGATTTGACGAACCGTACGATGGTTAGGCACGTCGCATCGCCACGTTCGCATTGCTGGAGCTGCGTGGGTTTGGATTGCAAATATGGCCGCGTATCATCAGTTTCGACAACAAGATCGACTTGTTCAGTTTAACCAGTGGGTATATGTGTCCATTACACTGCTGCCCGGCAATCTCCGCGAGCGCTGAACTGTCCACGGTGACTCGCCTGTGCATGGGAAGACGCCGAGCGCAGCGCCCACCACCGCGAAGGACGCAACAGACGCTCGCAGTCGAAGGGTCGCGGCACGCGCAAATGCAAGGGCCGCGATACCTTGACGAGCTGTGGCGGCGAAAACTGCGGTACCGGATGACGCAGGCGCAACCAAGACGACGGCGGTCATGTGGCTGCTTCCCGCGACGTTATGCTTTCCGTCCGGGGCACGGTCGTCACACGCAACTCATCGAAATATTCATGGATCAGGCCGACGAAGTTGCGGAGATACATTTCCGCGCTCTCAATGCTGCCCCAGCCGCCTATTGCCCGCTGAAGGGCAATCCAAATGATGTCATAGTGCTTGTGCGATTCTGCGTACTGAATGCGGTCGAGTGAACCTTTAACGTGATCGTGGCCGAACGCCCGCTTGGCGGCTTCTGTAATGCTCTTGCTGTAGCGATTGGTATACCATTCGAGCAGCCAGTTCCAGACCATCGTCGGCAGCGGACCGTTGCGACCAATGCTCAGATAGAGGTAGCCGATCAGTTTGTCGGTGCTGTGGAGGGGGGCAATCCGGTCGACGTCATTGGCAGATACGCCGAATTTCTTAAGGTCGTGGAGGAATTTCCCCTCATGCCCGTATCCTTCTGCCAAGTATTGCGCGAGGATCTGTGCGAGCGTGTTGTCCTTGGAGCCGATTTTGTAGAGTGCGAACGCGTCGACCTCGTTATTGAGTCGGATTCGCAATACAGTTTCTACGAGGTGGCGGCGATAGTACTCACTGTCGATCCAATCGCCACGGTGGAACGCTGCGGTTTCGGGCGAAGTTGCGAACATCTGCTCCACAGCTTGTTGAGCGACTTGCTCAAAATAAATGCGATCGTTGGCTGTACTCATGTGACCTCCGTTTAGAAATTGAAAAGGCAAAGAAACGAGCGAACCGGGCTGCTATAAACGCGTCGAGGAGATCAGCCGGGCACCTTGACGCGTTCTTGCGGGAAACTTCGATGCGTACATCAGGCTCGCGGGAGTCCCGCGAGCTTCTAGACTCGAACCGCGACCGCGGTGGTCGTGCGATGAGAGGGCAGCACTGTCAAACATTCCTAGGCATTTTTTTCGGCTGGCATAGCGAGAGAGGGTTCGTGCAACCTGCTGAACGCAATGCTTCAACCTATTGTTTGCTAATTGCAGTTAAGTGGACGTATCCGGGCTCAGATAGGCCGGCGTGCCTAGAACTCCTCATCGAGGAGCGCCATGACGTGGGCACGAGGTGACTGGAGGCCACAACGTCAAGCTGTGCTTTTCTGCAGTATCGCTCCTTCACTGGAAGGAGCATTGGCCAGTTCGGTGGCGGCTGTTCGATCAGGTACACGGCGAAGCTCGAAGGGCCGGGTGCGCCAGCGACTCGGGTATTCCCCGCAGTGCGTATTCGGCGTGTTTTTCGTGCAACTTTCTTCGCATCCATGTTCCCTGACTCGTGACGGTAGGATATTAACCGCAGGGGTATGCGTGGTATAAGCTGATAATCTTTATGTCTGCATGAGGGAAATTGATGATTCGCGATCTCGACAGCACGCTGCTGCGTACATTCGTGACGGTTGTAGAAGCCGGCAGCGTGAGCAATGCTGCGATGGCTCTCCATCGGACACAGGCTGCTGTCAGCATGGCCCTTCGGCGGCTCGAAGATGAGGTTGGCCAACGCTTGCTCGAACGTTCACCGCGCGGCGTAAAGCCGACCACCGCGGGCAACGTGCTACTGCCATATGCGCACAAGCTCCTCGACATTGGCCTCGCGGCTCGCTCCGCCCTGACTGAGGGCGACGTTTCTGGCACAGTGAGGGTCGGCATTCCGGAAGACATCGCAATGAGCCACCTTCGCCATGCATTGCGGCAGTTCTCGGCTCTCTATCCGGACGTAGCGCTGGAGATTGTTGTCGATGCGAGCCCGGCGTTATCGCAGCGGCTCGCAAGCAACACACTAGATTTCGCGATCGGCGACCCTGCGCTGATTCACTCGGAGCCGATAGTTACATGGCGGCATCCGCTTCGCTGGGCAGCCGCACGTACCCGGAACACGGACCTTGGCGAGGGCCCGCTTCCGATTGTTGCATTCGGCGGCGCATGCCGGTGGCAGGAGATTTTTTTCGCGACGTTACTCGACGCCGGCATCGCGTGGCGTGTTGCGTGTACGAGCACAAGCCTGTCGGCGGTGCAGTCGGCCGTTGAGGCAGGACTCGGTATTGCAGTGCTGCTCGACTGGCACGTGCGCCGCGACACCATGCACGCGATCGATCCGCAAGCTGTCGGGTTGCCGATGCCGCCAGTGGCGGAATTCGGTCTGTTCACTCAAGAGAACTGGAACGACCGAACATCCGCAGCTACCGCACTTCAACGGTTCCTCTTTCGCTCGCTGCAGCTGAGCTCGGCAGAGCACGGAATATTCACGGCAGAGCAGCCGGCGATGCCAACGCGTGGTCAGGTTTAGGTGACGTCGCGCCGTGGTCGCGTCGAAGAGATGATATTTCGGCGCGTCAAAACGGTTGCTGCCGGGTATTTTCGATGGACAGCCCCGACGCTGACGCGGGCAGGCAGCGTTGCTTTGGGAATTCAGGAGCCCACTGAGTGACGTTTGACTTATGTCATCGAGAAACATCGGGCCTCGATGCGAAATGACATAGGTGTCGACCGGTTGCAGGCGTGTAACGTTGCATTGGATCGCGCGCTAAAAAGAAACGACGAACAACTGGGCGGATGCACTCGAGCAAGCTGCTGAACAGCTCTCACAGCATTTTGGAAGGACTCGCGCGGAGTCGTGCAATGCAACCTGAGCTGCCATTTGAGGCCTATGGCACTTACGATTTGAATTTCATATAACGAAACCGCTTCTGCCTTCCTTCAACGCTGGCAGCGTTCGACCGAGACTAGGAACCTCGACTGACTGTGCGGGTTGCCGTTGACCCGAATTTGTCGTGAAACCTACGTCTTTTTTGGTTAGTATGCTAGCCGCGAACGGAGGGGCCTCGTTGCCTCTGTTTGCAGCTTCCCGACGCCATTGCTGCGATTTTGTCATTTTTGTCATTTTTGTCGAGTTTGGCGATGCCTGAGCACAGCGGCATCCCGAATTCGGCTGCCACCAACGCGACTGGCTCTGCCGTTGTGCCGAGCCGTCTCGTCACTACGTTGGCGAGTTGTCGCTGGAGCCCGAATCTATGTCGCATTCTCTTATCAACGAGAGCCCTCCCGATTTCGATGTAGTGGCCGAAGTGCTAAAAACGCTGGCCTCATCCCGTAATGCGGAGCACGCGTTGAAGAGGTCGCTGTGGTTTCTGTCGCGTGCGAGAGGCTGGCGGTCCGCGTTCATCGCCGTCGAGCAGCCGGATGGAAAGCTTGGCGGCCTGTGTCACACGGGACTGTCAGACGACTGGCGAGAAGGTATGCGTTTTCCCTCCGGTGAAGGGATCGTAGGGCAGATACAGGAAAGCGAGTCCGCCGTGGTTGTGTCTGAGTTGGATGGTGACCCAATGTTCGACGACCGCACGGGGGCTGTTCGTGTTTCCAATGCCGAGCGTGTCGCTCTACTTGGGACACCGATCCGGCACGAAGGACGGCCGCTCGGGGTGCTCGTAGCACTTTGTGAGAATCCGGGCGGGAAGCGTGCTTTCGCAGACGATCTCCAACTTTTGGAAGTTGTTGCTGCGCCAATGGGCAGGGCACTTCTGCTTGAGCGTGAGGCGAATCCGAACCGCAAAAGCGTGCAGGAGGAGATTAGTCGCCGACGGAACGCGGCCCCTCCTATTCAAGTCGATTGGGCAATCGGCCGATCTGCGTCGATGCAGCACGTATTCTCGCAGGTCCATCAGGTCGCACCTGCGAGAACGACGGTGCTGTTGCGCGGCGAGAGCGGCACCGGCAAGGAGTTGATCGCGCGTGCAATCTATCGTTTGTCCCCGCGCAAGGACCAGCCATTCGTCTCGGTGAATTGTGCGGCGCTCACGGAAACACTGCTGGAAAGCGAGCTGTTTGGCCACGAGAAGGGGGCGTTCACGGGCGCGCAAACTCAGCGCAAGGGGCGCTTCGAATTGGCGCACGGCGGAACACTTTTCCTCGACGAGATAGGTGATATATCGCCGTCGTTCCAAGCGAAACTCCTGCGCGTTCTGCAGGAGCGGGAGTTCGAGCGGGTAGGAGGGACAACGCCCGTGAGAGTTGACGTGAGGCTCATCGTTGCAACTAATCGCAGTCTGGAACAAATGGTGAGAGAGGGCGAATTCCGAGCGGATCTTTACTACCGCATCAACGTGGTGAGCATCGTGTTGCCGCCGCTGCGCGAGCGCCGGGAAGACATCCCCGAGATGGCGCAATACTTCCTTAACCGCTTTAATCGTGAGAACGGTCGCGCTCTGCATTTCAACGAGGAAGCGTTGCGCGTGCTGTCGAGTTGTTACTGGCCCGGAAATGTGCGCGAGCTCGAAAACTGCATTGAGCGGACTGCGACAATGGCGCATCATGACACGATTGGTCGTTCTTCGTTTCTCTGCGAGATCGACCGGTGCCTCACGAAGGTGTTGCATCATGTGGAGCGAGAAGACTCAGTACGTCCGGCACGCTCGTCGGACGTTACAGTCAGTAACGCGCTGAACGTTCCCGCGAAATTCGGCGCCCCGGAGCGCGATGCCCGCGGTCTCGGCATGCACTCTGGTGAGCACATCCCTGAGGACGAGCGTGAGCGGCTGCTCTGGGCCATGGAGCGCTGCGGTTGGGTGCAGGCAAAGGCGGCACGCCTGCTCGGCATTACGGCGCGGCAGATCGGCTATGCACTGCGCAAGCACGGAATCAAACTACGCCGCTTCTAAGAAAGCGAAGCTTGAGGTCACGCCCTGGACGGCTCCGATATTTCGTCTGCTCGGTATGCAAAGCGACGCGCGTGGAACACAGCACGCGCATGGTCTGAAAGAAGGTCGATAAGTATGTTGTGTCGCAATCCGTTCAACTCCGACAAAGCACTGGTTTAAGTCGACGCTGTTACTACAGTGCCCGATACCCCACGCTGCGGATGCCTGCGGCTTCGCGCGATGGTATGGAACTTGCAATTAGTTGTGGACCTCATATCGTCAGGATTCTCCAATGTGGTTCAAGGCTAGGACTGCAGATATTTTCGACGAACCCGGTTGCGCGAAGAATAGGGCGAAAAGTGAGACGGAGCGCAGACAAGGCTGCGCCAAGCAACTTCCGCCAGGAGCGACTGCTGGCGGTTGTGCATTCGATGGAGCTCGGATTGCACTTCAGCCCGTGGTTGACGTAGCGCACCTTGTGCACGGGCCGATTGCGTGCGAGGGCAACTCGTGGGATAACCGTCCTGCGGCATCCTCCGGGTCGATGCTCTATCGGACCGCGTTCACGACTGATCTAAGTGAGATCGATGTAATCTATGGCGGCGAGAGACGGCTGTTCAGAAGTATTCGCGAGATTATCCAAAAATATGATCCCCCTGCCGTGTTTGTCTATCAGACGTGCGTCACCGCGCTGATCGGTGACAACATAGAGGCAGTGTGTAAGCAAGCGTCAAAGAAATTCGGCAAACCTGTGATACCGGTCAACGCGCCCGGTTTCGCCGGGTCGAAAAACTTCGGCAATAAACTCGGTGGGGAGGCGATTTTCGATCATGTAATCGGCTCGCGTGAGCCCGCTCACACAACGCCGTTCGACATCAATATCATCGGCGAATACAACCTCTCGGGGGAGTTGTGGCAGACGAAGCCGCTCTTCGACGCGCTGGGTATCCGTATCTTGGCTTGCATCTCTGGTGATGCTCGCTACAGTGACATCGCGAGCGCTCACCGCGCGAAGGTAAATATGGTGGTGTGCTCAAAGTCGATGATTAACATTGCCACAAAGATGCAGCGGCAATACGACATTCCCTATTTCGAGGGCTCTTTTTACGGAATCGGCGATGTGAGCGATGCGTTGCGCCAAGTCGCCAAGCTGCTGGTGCAAAGGGGTGCGCCCGACGATCTGATCAAACGCGCCGATCGCTTGATTGAAGCAGAAGAGGAGCGCGCGTGGGCGCGCATTGCGCGATACCGGGCGCGCCTCGATGGAAAGCGCGTGCTGCTGATTACAGGCGGTGTGAAATCCTGGTCGCTTGTTGCGGCGTTGCAAGAGGTGGGGCTCGAGATCGTTGGCACCAGTGTGAAGAAAAGCACCGAGAAAGACAAGGAAAGGATCAAGGAGATCATGGGCGATGACGCGCGCATAGTCGACAATATGACGGCAAGCGAAATGTACGGCATGCTCCGCGAGTCGCAGGCCGACATCATGCTGTCCGGCGGGCGCTCGCAGTTTGTCGCGCTAAAGGCGCGGGTGCCTTGGCTTGATGTCAATCAGGAACGCCATCATCCATATGCCGGGTATGAGGGAATCGTCGAGCTGGTGCACGAGATTGACCGCGCAATCAGCAACCCGGTCTGGCAGCAGGTGCGCATTCCAGCTCCGTGGGACGACAAAGGCGAAGGGCTCTGTGGCGAGCGAATGGAGTTCACGGAGCGCATGACAGAACAGTCGCCGCGTGCAAGCGCGCGGGATTGGCCGAAGGGCCTTCGACCCAGCGTCGCGGCCTGAGCATAGCGGAGTGCAGACACAATGGCAAACGTCGTCGAACTAGGGAAAGCCTGTACGGTCAACCCGCTAAAAATGAGCCAGCCGCTTGGCGCGAGTTATGCCGCCATGGGACTCGATGCGTGCATGCCGGTGATGCACGGTTCGCAGGGCTGCACGTCGTTCGGCCTCGTCCTCTTGGTGCGCCATTTCAAGGAGGCCATCCCGTTGCAGACCACTGCAATGAATGAGGTCACTACCATTCTGGGCGGATTTGAAAACGTCGAAACGGCGCTACTGAACATCTGCAAGCGCGCGGCGCCGAAAATCATCGTGCTTTGCTCGACAGGGCTGACTGAGGCCAACGGGGAAGATGTCGCCGGTCATCTCGCGATGGTGCGCAAACGCAAGCCAGAGTTGAGCAATACCGAACTCGTGTACGTATCGACGCCAGACTACATTGGCGCATTCGAGGACGGCTACAGGCGCGCCATCGTTGCAATCGTGAAGGCGCTTGTCAAGCCACTGCCAACCGTGCAGCGACAGGTCAACGTGCTGCCCGGCAGTCATCTGTCACCCAGCGATATCGACGAGTTGCGAGAGATCATTGAGGCATTCGGGTTAGTTCCGATCATATTGCCAGACGTCTCCGGTTCGCTCGATGGCCACATTGCTCCCGACTGGCGCGGGACCACGCTGGGCGGAACTTCTCTCGACCAGATACGCGCCGCAGGTGCGTCGACATTCACCATCGGCGTGGGCGAGCAAACGCGCGACGGTGCGCAGGCACTGGAGACTATCGCAGGCATCCCGTTCGAAATTTTTGAGCGGCTCACAGGGCTCGAACCGAACGACCGGCTCTTGCATCGCCTTGCGCGATTGTCAGACCGGGAGGTCCCGATCAAATACCAGAGGCAGCGCAGCCAACTGCTGGATGCAATGCTCGACAGCCATTTTTACATAGGTGGCATTAAGGTGGCCTTGGGCGCAGAACCGGATTTGCTGCTTGCAATCGGTTCGCTGTTGCACGAAATCGGCGCCGAGTTGCCAGTCTGCGTCAGCACGACTACATCGGCGTCGCATGCGCTACTGCCGACGAGCGAGGTCGTGCTCGGTGACCTTGAGGACATGGAACGAGGCGCGGCGGATTGCGACCTGCTTATTACGCATTCGCACGGCCGGCAGATGGCCGCGCGTCTCGGCAAGCCTCTGTTGCGCATAGGCTTCCCCGTATTCGACCGGGTCGGCAATGCCCATCGATGCCAGGTCGGCTATCGCGGAACGATGAACCTCGTCTTCGAACTCGCGAATCTATTAATCGATCGAGTTACGCACCACCGCCCGGCCGACTGGGCTCTGCCGCAGTCGTCGCTCGACCTCGCTGCGCCAGTCGCTAACGCGGAGTAAGGAATTCCGGTCGTCGCGACCATTGCATGCAAATCATGAGGGAACCATTACATGAAAATCGCATTTGCCACGCAGGACAAACTGCATGTCGACGCGCACTTTGGCTGGGCGAAAAGCATTGTTATCTTCGATGTGACGGCGGAGGGGTACGCGTTCGTGGAAGCCTTCGATTTTGGCGGCAAGTTAGAGGAGGACGGCGACGAAGATAAGCTTGCACCGAAGCTGGACGCGATCCGCGGTTGCGCGATCCTGTACGTTGCCGCAATCGGTGGTTCAGGAGCGGCGCGCGTCGTAGCGCTGAAGGTGCATCCAGTCAAGGTGCCACAGCTGGAGCCAATTGAGGACATCCTTATCAAGCTTAGGGATGTCCTGAAAGGTACGCCACCGCCGTGGATGCGCAAGGCGCTAACCAGAAATGTGCGCTCATTCGACTTTGCCGAGGATGACGAGGTATCTCATGGCTAAAGCCACTGTTGACAAGACCGCCACTTTGCGGACAGCGACAACTGAGGCGCGTCCTTTTACCACGGGAGGGGGCATGAGTGACCCGAATGAACTGAAGGTGCGCCTGAAGACACTCAATACACGGGCCATTCAGGCCAAGATGGATCTCCACGACCTTTCGGAGGATCTTCCGACTAGGTGGGAAGAGATATTGACGGTTGCGCAGCTCTGTCACGAAGCTCACGCCGCGCTGATGGACGCGCGCAAGGCCGCGGCTGCGGCTCTCGACGAAGCGCCTGGGAGCCGGAGATGAGCGAGATTTTTTGCGTAAAGCTACCTAGCGGGGAGATGTGGACGCCTACCTTTGTCTCCGCCCTTGATGATGAGAAGTGTATCGGCTGCGGACGATGCTTCCGGTCGTGTTCTCGTGGGGTCCTGCAGCTCGTCGGTGTAGACGAGGGGGGCGACGTTACCCCGGTAGGCGAGGATGACGACGACGAGTACGAAAAGAAGGTTATGACTATTGCGCGCCGGGAGTTGTGTATCGGTTGCACGGCATGCGCGAGGATATGCCCAAAAAAGTGCTACACGCACGCGGTGGCCATGGTCTGAGCCACAAAGGACGGTGATGGACTTCTACACGACGTTGATGCGTCACGCTGTGGACAGCAACGATTCCACGGTTCTTGCCCTCGCAGGGGTACTCTCGGCGGCGTTCGGCCAAGCCGGCGTGCACACACTGCCCATCCGCGGGTTGAATCTGGATGAAACCCACTGGCTGCTCGCGCATTGGTTTCCCGGCGTCGACAGCGCCCTTTTCTTGCAACTGGCCGCCTCGCCTGCAGCGTGGCGCCAGCGATCGTGCGACGACGAGGTCGGAGACCTCGCAAACCTGTTGAAGGCACATGCTGATCCGCTCGCAGGCACAACGATTGAAATCCATTGCGTTTCGCATGCGCTCGCCTGCGCCTGTGCGGGGCACAAACACCTGTGGCAGGAGCTGCGCCTTCGCTCGCGTAGCGAATTGCCGGTGCTGTTGGGCTATTGGTTTCCGCGGCTGGCGCAAAAAAACGTTCACGGTATGAAGTGGAAGAAATTCCTCTACAAGCAACTGTGCGAGCGTGAGGCGTTGCTTGTCTGCAAGTCTTCAAACTGCGCGGAGTGTGGCGATTTCGCGGATTGCTTCGGACCAGATTGATGGTCTGGCTACCGACGATACGTGGCCATGCGGGGCCTTGGCATATTCGCCGTGACGGTGAGCTACAAATGCTCAGGAGATACTTTAACGATTGCCAGCTGATTGCGTTCAGCGCGGATCAAGGTGTTAAGCGTGGATGTCATCATGTCTTCCTATGCGTTCGCCTCCGGGTTTCTCGTCGCACACGACTGTACCGAGGCTGCAAACAACCTGAAATCCTCGGTGCATCTCGCACCCGAGGATTTCCTGCTCGGCTCCCCGGCGCACGCGGTGACCCGTACTTGGCTCGGTGGCATCGCTGCGCTGGCGCATTGCTACTCGTATAGCCTTGCGATTGTGGGATGCCCTTGCCGTTTGTAGCGCTGACCATTGCGCGGACTGGGGCGGATAAACAAGTAATTGCGAGGCATAGTCTGACGATTAGACCGTGGCCAGAGTTAGACGTGACGGTGTTGTTGCGATTTGCAGTCCGTCTGAGCGGTTCGCAAAGTACCTTTGGTTCAACTGGTCTATAGTCCAAGTGTGGGAACTGCTGAAGCCCAGTGTAACCAGAATTTGAGCCAACTCAGCCGGATCGAACGCGCTTTTCCACGGCTCGCCGCCCTCGGCGAATTGCGCCATCAACTGTTCGACGAAGACACGCATCATCGGCGGCAAGCTGGACACTGGCAATGCGTATTCCAGCAGCACGGCGCTGCCTCTGGCGCAGCGCGCGATGAACCGCAAAGTATCAACGACCGCAGCCTCGTCGAGGTACATGGTTACTCCGAGCCAGCTGAAGAAGGCCGGTGCGAGTGGATCGAATCCGGCACGCGTCAAGCCCTCGGCAAGGCTGATGCGCTCGAAGTCGACCGGTACGAACCGCAACGATTGCGGCAAGCGGATGCCCGCCTCATTCAGGTGCGCTCGTTTCCATTCCTGCGTGGCCGGCAAGTCAACCTCGAAGATGCTCCCGGGCGTGTCGTGCTGCCGGTAGGCGGTGGTGTCGAGTCCTGCCCCAAGCACGACGTATTGTCGCACCCCCCGCTCGGCGGCCTCGGTCCAAATGTCGTCAGCTAGCCTACTGCGTACGACCAGCGCGCTGCGCCTACACATCGACATCGGGTGGCGGAACCGATCGAGGCCATTGCGTAGGTCCTGTGCCTCGGCTTTGCCTAGCACGGCCAATGCGAGCGGATCATCAAGCACCAGCGGGCGATCCAGTAGTTGGTGCGCCGCCCGTTGTCTAGCCACGATCAAGGCGCTAGGCTTGGGCCCGGCGTCGGTTGGCGTCACATCGTGCCCAACGATGTGTGCCTTATGCAGATAGGCCAACAATGCCTCGTCGAGCCCCACCCCAAGTTGCAGGTCCGGCTCTTGGTTCAAGGCGTCTCGAACATGCACTTCCAAGACCACGTCATCGCCACAGAAGCTTTCACGGAAAAGCTGTTGCCAGCGCTCGACGAGAGCCTGTACCGGCGCAGCGTCGGCCGCGACGCCGGCCTGCATGTGTGCCCGCAACTCAAGCGCCAACGTTGGCCATTCGCGCCTGTTCTTTTCGTTAAGCTGGCGGCGTCGAACTTCGTCCATTTGCGCCGGGTTCAAGTGTTTGGCGAGAAGTGTGCAGCGCGCGTGCGCAAACGATTCGTCTATCCAAACCAGCATCTCCGCCGTAATGCCGACAATCTGCTGTGCGCGTGGCTCCGCGGTTTGAATCTTCATCAACTTGTAAGCGAGCGCCGGGTCGTTGTTCGTCATGCGGGTCATGAGCCGAACCCAGCGCCAAGCCAACTCTTGGGCAACACTGCTTTCACTAGACAGCCCTTCCCGCATGGCGCTATGAACCTCAACGATGAGCTCGTCCCATATTGGATCCATCGGCGCAATCGCGTCCGGGCCCGTTGCAAACAGCGTGTCGAGTTCGTCTTCGTTCAAGTGCTTTTGATACATACTCATCAACTCCAAGGTGTTAAGCCAATCAATCGCGAGCGTTTCGCTGCCGGCGGCCAGCATCTTGGCGAGGCGTCGCAGGTGGCGACTGAGCCGCTGCGCCCGCGAAGCCCGCGCGTCCAGTTCGGCGATCTGGCGATGAAGAATATTTATCGGGGCACTGGCCGGTTGGTCGTCAAGGTTGACTTTGATATCGGGAAGCGAATAACCGAACCGTTTCAGTGCCTCGATACGATGCAGCCGGATCAGGTCGCCACGCCCGTACAGGCGTGCTCCCCCCTCAGTGCGTTGCGACGGAGACAGCAAGCCGATCGCGTCGTAGTGATGTAAAGCACGAACGCTCAGCCCCGCTCTTTTTGCCAGTTCACCGATCTTTAACTGCATTGCGTCTCCGGTGCGTACATCAACGCTAAAGCCTGACGTAGCGTTAGGTGCAAGGTGAATTGATGTGCCGGTGCTGCGCCGCATTTTCAAGCTAGATGAATATCAGGTGTCGCGCTGATCGGCATCTGGCCTGATCTTGAACGCATTGTCAATAGCTTGCCTGTGCTACCAAGGAAACGCCAAGCGCTGCGATGTTGTGATGTCTGGAAGGACGATACAACGCAGCCCCGATTGAATTCTGAATCACTTTGGATGCGATAGAACTCTTTGTCTGGTTTGCGCGCCGCGCAAATCAAACAGTCAAGTGGTGGTCCGCGCGGTCGCCAAAAATGTAGCTCCTGCCACTTGTTGATAGTCGCTGCTCCGATTCTTTTGCGCAGCTGCAACCCGGCCTCGCCGTCATAGATTAGATCTGATCCCGGCTATTCTACCTGGGCGGCTTTGCTGCACTCCAGGCCTCCATGGCTCGTCAGTGGTACGCTCACGGCGCACAAGCGTCTCATCCGTCTCGCAATGTCATCGAGCATGCGCGGTTGGACGATTGTCAGCCGTTGTCCCAACGAATCGCCGCAGGAATGTGGTGCTCTGGCACGGTTTGCGTGGCCCCATCTGTGTCGGATTCCGATATCGACTCGCACGCGAAGGATATGCCTCGTTGAAAGCGGTCGATAAAAATTTGCGGCTAGTAGCATAAGAAATGTCGAATGCCAATTTGTTCTATAGTCTGCTAGCCTTCGCTACTCCAGCTAAAACGTGGCAGAGTTCGAGCGCGTTCAGCGTTGAGGTGGGCGGCGGGCACCCATGACGTTAGTTTCGTTATCGTGGCAACAGTGCTATGAACCGCGGGTTCGATGGCCATCTGCTATTCTGATAAGGAGTTTCCATGCCTAAAATCAAGAGGGTCATGTTTGGATGGGGCTGGCCGCAGTACTAGCCGGAATAGCGCCGCTGGTCGCCTGCTGAGTACGCGGCGGCCTGTCAGTCTCGCAAAATCCTTCCGGGATTTACCGCTGCGCAACGTTTGACGGAGGGTCAGTGGGCGTTGCTTTTAACCGGTGACGAGCATGATTGTTGCTGTACTGATCAACGGCACAGGTACGAAGCGGACAAAGCAGCAAAACTCATTGATATGAGGCACATGCTCGTCCAGGTGACTTCGCGTTTGACAACCTTTCGGAGAATGGCCGTCGGTCGGGCGCGGGCTATATGTATCGTCGGCCTAACTTCTAAAGATTGCGGTGTGGCGAACTCGTTTATGGGGTGCCGTCGCCCGTCGTCCTCCGCTTCAAGCGTCCCGCTGACACTCATGAAGCACTAGAATTCGGTTGCTCTTTTGACGACTGGAAAGCGTTAAGTCGCGCAGAGCAAGCTTTTTGAACAGGCCTCTTACTTTCGCGGCTCTTGTGTAGTCGCTGTGCGCGGAATGGCGGGGCAGTGACATCTCACTTTAGCCGTCATTGTTGGTTGATCATCAAATGGGCCCTTTCGAAACCTTGGAGAACATCGTGGCAACACTTGTAAACATTACCAGCGGTACTCCCGACGCCGTGCAAATTTGGGGATTCCATGATCTGTGTTGCGTGGACGACGTCGCGGCCGCTCTCAAGACGATCGCAGCGGGGCTGAGCGGTGATGGTAATACGATTCATGTGATGTCAGGTACTCACGGATACTGCAGCGGACGGGTTGGTGCAGTAGCGACGCGGGAACAGAGGTTCGCGGAAGAAGATCGAGTTCTCGCTCACCCAATGACGAAGGACAACAACGCCGTTGCCGTGGTTGTCCACGACTTCAATACCGACAAGCTGCCGGCCCCCGACTACGTGTCTGCGGCGATGGCGAAGCTCAACGCGGATATCCGCTCAATCGTCAGGACCGACACCGGAAACCATGTATTCCTCCTCGCCTACTGCTGTAGTGCCGGTACGGAGTAGATTCGCAAACCGGGACAAGAGAACAGGTGGACTTGACCCCCGAGCATGTGCTTATGGCGCAGCGCGAGCCGGGTATACACGCTTGTCCGTTCTGCAACCTTTGCAAGGTCCCGCATGCGCCAATCGGGCTTGGCGCTGAACCGCGAGGCCACGCTGCTGCGTCGCTTCGGCGGTGAACTGCGTTGCAAGCCATACAGAAATTGCTCATATGCGTACCGAAGAAACGGGGCGCTCAAACTACGAGCGAGGTGGCTGGTGGCAATGCTCGCACGTATTAGAACGCAGAAATGCAGCCATTTAATCAGTGTGCGCCTTTATTTTTAGTTGATATGCTGTTCACGATGCATAAAAGACAGATTCATAAACTTCTCGACCTTGCTCACGAAGAAGCCTACGCTTTCGTTGAGGAGAATCCAGCAAGAGCTTTCAAAGAATCGGAAGAGCTCTTTGATGAAATGTTCTTTCATTCGCTTTCGCGTCACATTGGTGAAATGACAATCGCAGAAGTATCCACGCGTATTCGCGAAGGAGAATGAGAATGGAACCTAATCTATCAGTTGGGCTCTGAGCAGTCAGAGAGTCACTGTGACATTGCTGAATTGACCGAGTACGATCGCGTGCTTAGGATGCGAGATCGCCGTGACCCACAGTCATCGCTTCCCAGCGGCGGTCATCAGTTGCGCGATGTCCTATGCTTCAGGGTTCGATTCAGTCTGTGTGATATCAAAGCGCTGCTGTTCAAGTAAGAGTATCGTTAGTTGCGAACCGGTCCGACTTACGGACCTGACGGCTGGAAATGACAAAGGACAAACACCATGACGAAAAACTCCGATGCCGCAACGAGGGGAAGCCGTCCGTAGTGGTGTGGAAGCCCTTGCGATGAGGCTGACGTGAACGGGGCGTTATCCCGTTGACGATGGTCGTCAACCTGCCAGCTAGGGATGAGTGACATGACCTTAACAAAAACCGCATTGCGAAGAGCACGGTGTGAAGCGTATCAGCTTGTACCGATTGCCCGGCAGGTTCTGTCCGAATGTGGCGATGCAACCAGTCCGACTGGTTGGCTCGATTGAATCGAGAGTGGACGATCGTGTAGCCCGTTCGAATGTTTCCGCCTCGCCGACAAATGTCGTGCGTGGGTTGGGGTGGTCGGATCTGCGTAATAAACCGACGCCCGCACGACGGTTGGCGTCTTGACGCCCTCCGCCACTTCGGCAGGTTGCACGACGAGCAGGCATCCAGTCGGGCTTGCCGTCCTGACGGTGTCCACGCGTCTGCATCACGCTTTGCCTCAATGGCGCGCGCATCGCTTTATCCCGGGCATGACGGCCCGAGCGTCAACGACGACATAATCTGTAGCTGTCGGGTCGACCGGTTTGCACTACCCACGCGTGGCCACCCGAGCGCGTCTACTTTGCGCCCACTTCGGTCGTCGACGTCGGGGGTGGCCGCGATGGTGCGGTCGATGGAGTAACGGTACCGGGCGGTGTAGACTGGCCGAATGCGAATGGTTGACTTGGCTCCTTGTCAGTAAGCGGCGGTGCCACATCGTCTCCATTGCATCCGGCCAACTGGATTGCTACTGATACGAGCAGAACAGCCGCCCCCAACATCGCACGAAAGGATGCTCAACTCCGCTGGCGGCCCGTTGTACTCATGCTTTTCGAACTAGAATTGCATTAGCTGTTCGGGGATTGCGACGCCGTCAGCGGCGAGGTCCGGAACTCGCTCGCAACCTTCGGCACGGATTGATGTGCACGCCTGCATGAAGGTAGACGCGACATTGACGATACCGGGATTGCCTTCCGCACCGAACACGCACGAAGTCATGGTCTGCATGTTGTTGAGAAGGTGCTATGCACCGTGCCGGAAGGATTGAGCATCACAAAGCTGACCGCGCATTTCGATTGGGCAGCGGAAAAGCTCCAATGAATCGTGGGAGTTCCCCTTCTAGTGACGAATTGCTGTCTGTCAATTCGTCAGTTTGCGATTGCCGTGTTCTGACTGCGCGAGTAAGGCTTCGACGACCTCGAAACCGATGCAATCAATCGGGTCCAGCCAGCGTAGTTTGGCAATCAGCTTCAGTGCAAGGGCCCGTTCGCCACGCCGTACGCTGATGAACGCAAGCGCCTTCAGCGTAAAGAGCCAAAAGCGCGGCGGCCCGGGAATGGAGAAGTCCGCGTCGCCCGGCTGCACCGCGCACCAATCACTGCTGATCGACGCTTCCCAGGCAGCGACCGCCAAAGCCCTCGTTGCAACTCTATGCGCCTCGCCAAGTTCTCCCCGGTTTGCATGGAACTTATATAGCAGATAGTAGGGTGGCAGGCAGCGCGGATAGGACAGGATGGTGGTCCACAACGCGGCGGCCACATCGTCATCGCTGCCGCGGCGGGTTCTCTCGATCAGCTGTAGTACGCCGGCCGGGACTTCACCGCCGAACAGATCCGTCGACTCGATACCAGTAATGAGATTCATCAAAGTTTCTCCGGATGTGATAAGGCGCTCAGCCGCGGAGCGATACTGAGCTTGTTCGTTTAGCCGAATTTGAACTGTATGCCATATCCCCCGCGCGGATAGGCCCATTCAACATTATGGTGTTCGGTGCACAAAATGCGGCAACTACCGCATTCGAGGCAGCCGTCGGTGACCAACGTGACTGAGCCGTCGTTCTCGTTCCGATAGCAGGAGGCGGGACACACGAATGTACAGCTCTTTTCTGTGCAATCATTTGTGCAAATGTCCACGTCTTTTATGCGGACGTGCGGCCGCCCGACGTCCACTCGGTAGCGATTTTGAAACAGCTTTTCGTCGATGTTGGCAGTGGTCGTATTATTCATCGGAAAGCCCTCCAGAATTTGTATGCGTCGCCGATCAGCCCTGTCACCGAGCGACTTTTACGGAAGCTGGTTATGACCTCGCGCTTCTTGGTCTTCTTGTCGATGCCATCGACCGTCATCATAGTGCGGGCCGCTTTCGCGACGAGATCAGGGTATGTGGTAAAGAACTGGGGATTATGGTGTAAGACCTTCGGCATATCGCGGTACTTGTGCAAGTCCTTCATCACGAAACTCTTGTCTAGCGCGGCCTTATACGCTGACAGCGTGCTGGCACGGTAGCCGTGGCGGCCGGCCGCTTTGGCGGCTATTGCTGTCTCGGCAGCGAGGCGCCCCGTCGTCATTGCGAGATTCGAGCCTTCTCGGTGCGCGGCGTTGACGAAGCCGCCCGAGTCACCGACGATCATCCAGCCGTTACCGTATACTTGCGGGATCGCATTAAACCCTCCTTCGGGAATGAGATGCGCGCAGTACTCCTTCATCTCGCCACCCGCGATAAGGGGAGCGATGGACGGGTGACGCTTCATTTTCTCGAGAAGCAGATACGGGGTTGTGCGATTAGAGTTTTTCTTGAAGTCGCTCAGCATACAGCCGACGCCGATCGTCAGCGACTCCTTGTTCGTGTAAAGAAACCCAGTTCCTGCCATGCCATCTGTGATTCGTCCAACCATCTCTATTACAACGCCTTCTTGATCGGCAACGTTAAACCTCTCGCGAATTGTCTCCTCGGGCATGAAGAGGATCTCTTTCACGGCTAGTGCGACGTTGCGCGCTTCGATCTCACCATGGAAGCCCGCTTTGCGGGCCAAAGTTGAGTTGACGCCGTCCGCGAGAATCACGACATCCGCATAAACTTCGCCGTGTTCGCGGTCGCACTGGACGCCGACAACTTGGTCTCCGTCCAGAATCAGGTCATTCACCGTGGTCTCGCAGATCAGTAAGGCACCGGCCTCACGGACCTTCGACGAAAACCACTTGTCGAATTGCGCCCGTATGATCGTGTAGCGGTTATACGGGGGGTTGTTATAGTCGTCGCTACGCGCGTGTGTGCCTACAAACGAAGTATCGTCGAGCATCCACATGCGCTGTTCAATGATGTGGCGCTCAAGTGGCGCGTCGTCACGGAAGTCTGGGATGATTTCTTGAAGTGCACTGGCGTAAAGAATCGCGCCTTGAACGTTCTTGCTACCGGGATATTCGCCGCGCTCGATTTGAAGTACTTTCAGTCCACCCTTAGCCATAACATAGGCCGCAGCGTTGCCCGACGGTCCGGCACCCACGACGATCGCGTCGAATTGCGACGATTCTCTCATCTAACTCTCCTGGTGTCTCGCATTTGCCGAAGTGCCAAGTGTTCCTTGCAGGCGTGCGTTAGCGCGGGCAGAAACTGCAGTGCGTCTCCGACGATGCCGTAATGCGCGTATTCGAAAATAGGTGCGTTCGGATCGGTGTTGATTGCGACAATCACGTCCGAGCTTTCCATGCCGACGCGATGCTGGATTGCCCCCGAGATGCCGGCTGCGATATAAAGTTTCGGCCGCACGGTTTTGCCAGTTTGCCCGACCTGTCGATCCGCCGCGACCCAACCTGCCTGCACGCACGGGCGCGTAGCGCCGACTTCGCCACGGAGTACGCGCGCCAGATCAAACGCGAGTTGAAAATTCTCCGGAGTTTTGAGACCCTTGCCGCCGCTGACGATCACATCCGCATACGGAAGGTTGATCCGAGAGCTCGTCGCATCAGCGACAAAGTCGAGCAATTTGGTGACAATGTCGGCTTCGACGAGCCCCAGTGTTTCCTGCACGATCTCGCCGACGCGGCCTTCTTGCGCTGAGGGCATCGCCATGACCCGTGGGCGTACCGTCGCCATCTGCGGTCGATATGCAAGCGTCATGATCGTGCAGAGCAGCGAGCCGCCAAACGTCGGACGAGTGGCCGCCAGTGCCCGGGAGGTCGGATCGATGTTCAGTTCGGTGCAGTCGGCGGTGAGCCCGGTGAGCAGGGTTGTAGCAACGGAGCCGGCGAGATCCCGGCCCATCGAGGTCGCGCCGAGCAGTAAAATTTCAGGGCGGTACTTGTTGACCAGATCGGTCAGCCCCTTCGTGAATGGCTCATTGCGGTAGCCACGCAACACTGGGTCGTGAATGACATAGGCTTTGTCTGCTCCAAGGCTGAACGCCTCAGTTGAAAACTTTTCGAGGGGCTCATCCGTGCCGCCGAGCACCGCCACGCAGACGTTGCTGCCAAGTTTGTCTGCAAGCTTGCGGGCCTCGCCGAGCAGCTCCCACGACACGTTATGCACGTGGCCGCGGTCGTGCTCAAGGAAGACCCAGACACCGGTGTAGTTTTTTAGATGTTCGGGTAGCTCCAGGTTGCGGCCTCTGGCATTCAAGGCCGGCTGCTTTTTCGCGGCAACGGTCGAGTTCATAAGGTCCTCTTCATTAGCACGTCTGCCTCCAAAGTCGGATGGCGAGCGAACATCCTATGCACCAGATCCAACGAGACGCCGCGCAGGCTCGCCATATCCAGTGTGAGCATCTCGGCTTTTTGCTCGCGCGGTGTTGGGCCGAACACTTTGCTCACTACGGTATGTGAGCCTTTCAGCCCAATTTTGCTAACGTCCTCGATGCCAGCCTGCTCGCGATTCCATTTCCGTACCGGAAAAGCTGCCGCGTGGATCATTCTGGGCAGCGTCGCGAAGCGAAGTTCGTTGGTGTTCTCAAGCATCGTCACCAAGCATGGCAATCGAGTTTTGAGTACGTGTACGCCGCCTTCTGCGCGACGCTCGACGACGATCGAGCGTGCGGCGAGGTCGATTTCCACGATCCTGGACACGTAAGTGAGCAACTGGAAGCCCATGCGTGTAGCGATGCCGGGGCCGACCTGGGCAGTGTCGCCGTCGATAGTCTGCTTGCCAGTAAAGATCATATCGACCGGCTGTTCCTTGGCGATTTGTCGGATCGCGGCAGCCAGCGCATATGACGTTGCCAGCGTGTCGGCGCCAGCGAAAGCGCGATCGGTGACGAGTACAGCCTCGTCGGCCCCATAGCTGACGCATTTGCGAAGTGCGTCTTCAGCCTGCGGCGGCCCCATGCAGAGTGTGGTTACAGTACCGCCAAAGCGGTCCTTTAGCCTCAGCGCTTCCTCCAGCGAGAACAGATCGTAAGGGTTGACGATGGCTGGGACGCCTTGACGCATGATGGTGTTGGTGACAGGGTGAACGCGGATCTGTGCCGAGTCCGGTACCTGCTTGATGCAAACGACAATATGCATTGGGTACTCCGGGTCAGGCGTCGCCGCGTGCTGGCAGCGACGCGCGCAGCTGGTCAATTGAGACGACCCGCCGTCCATCCGCTTCCTGAAAGACTCTGAAAACCTTTTGCTCTGCGGGCGTGGACACGACGAAGTCGTTGTAGGCCTTATTCAGTAAACATCGATAGATAGAGAACACAGCCGCCGCGTTGTTACGCGGTAGCCCCTTCTGTTCCTCGATGTACTGAAAAAAACGCTTGAGAATGTGCAGGCGGCTGACGTTCACTACCTTCTCGTCGAATGAAATGTCAAAGAATCGCAGGAAGTCTTCCGCGGACGACAGGCGATGCAGTTGTTCGGTAACCTCTTGCACGTCGTTTCTCCTATTGGACCAATGCGCACCCGATGACGGCCTCAAGACACCTTAACTCGGGTGCCACGTGCTTGCGTCAGGAAGCGATGCAGATCGGCTGTCCCCGGCGCCTGTTTGTACTGTGTGGAAAATGACCGGATACGTGCAAGCAACTGAGGCACAAGCCGCTCGGACACTGTGACGCCAAGAGCGTCGTAGACGTCACGTACACTTTGAGATCCAGAATGCTTGCCGAGTATCGTCGACCGTTGCTGGCCTAGTTCTGCGGGATCGAATCCCTCGTAGGTCGTGGGGAGCTTCGAAAGGCCGTCGGTAGGAATGCCTGACTCGTACATAAAGACGTCCTTACCAACAATGCTCTTGTTGGAGGAAATAGCGCGGCCAGACGCCCGTTCGACCAGCGATGAGATGTCGCGTAACGCAGTTGCGTCAATGCCTGTGTCTCGTCGGAGCAGATGTCGCGTGCCCATGACGACCTCCTCAAGCGCTGCATTGCCGGCCCCCTCACCCAGGCCGTTGACGGTAGTGCTGGCGTGGGTCGCCCCTGCTGAGAGGGCCGCCAGCGTGTTGGCGGTGGCGAGTCCGAGGTCGTCGTGCGAATGGATTTCGATCTCCAGGTCCACGGCGACGCGGATTGCTGCGATAGCGTGGAATGTCTTGAAAGGGTCCAATATGCCCACGGTGTCCGCAAATCGTACGCGCTGAGCCCCATGCTGCTCTGCGCATCGCACAACTTCTAAGATGAACGAGGGGTCCGCCCGCGAGGCGTCTTCCATACCGAGGGAGATCTTGGGGTGGCTTTTCGCAGCCTTTCCAATGACGCGTGCGATCCGCGCTAACACCCAACTACGCGACTGCCGTAGCTTGTGTTGCAAGTGAATATCCGATACCGGGACCGAAAGATGAATCATGTCGGCATCGCAGCGTAATGCCGCGCTGAGGTCCTCGTCGGTGAGTCGCCCCCAAACGATCAGACGAGCGTCGAGGTTCATGTCGACAATCGCATCAATGCACGCCATTGCGTCTTCGCCCATGGCTGGAATGCCGATTTCGAGTTCGGCGACGCCAGCCTGCGACAGTGCGGCGGCAATCGCGCACTTTTCTTCCGTGCGAAATGCGACGCCAGCGGTTTGCTCGCCGTCGCGGAGTGTCGTGTCATTGATGATTGGGTTGCTCATGTCGGATCCCTTCAGCTGTTGGCCACGTATCGCAAACGTTGTGCCAGGTGATGGTCTACAGGTCAAAGCAACGCTTCGCGGTACCCTGTCGGCGCCACACGAGCGGCCGAAGCTTGCCCTTCAGGCGGAGAGGCATCGCGGATGCCCCACGCGCAATGCGGCAGTGCCGGGTGATAGAGAGCGGATAGTGGCCTACCAAAAGCAACTTGTGCTCACGACGAGTGCGTTATTTTTGTCGTGACAGCGACAGAATACGGCTTGGTTGTCGGCTTTTGGTCAAGACGCGTAGCAAGAAGATTGAGTTGGTTGGCCAACTCACGTACCGATACCAATGGAGTTCGAGTGAGTGGCATGGATTTCGCTGGTAAAGCCGGCGAACCACTGGAGGCTTTGGAGAGAACATCCATGCAAGATTGCGCGAATGCCAGCACGCTGTCCTCGACTGCGCCTGTCGGTATCCAAAAGACACTAACCCTGAGGGTGACCGGACATGCGCTTGTTCAGATCGACGGCTGCGACACCCACGGCCGCGCAGACAAGTCGGGCTGCAGTTCGTCGGACGAGCCTGAGCGCGAGCCGGCAGAAGTATGGGAAAGGATAAACAAGCATCCTTGTTTTTCGGAAGAAGCGCATCGCCATTACGCGCGAATGCATGTGGCGGTGGCGCCCGCCTGCAACATCCAATGCAACTACTGCAATCGTAAATATGACTGTTCCAATGAGTCGCGACCCGGCGTCGTGTCGGAGAAGCTGACGCCGGAGCAGGCCGTGAATAAGGTTTTGGCCGTCGCGGCCAAGATTCCGCAGTTGACGGTGTTGGGCGTTGCGGGTCCCGGTGACTCGCTCGCCAATCCGAAGAGGACTTTTGACACTTTCCGTATGCTCCGCGAGCGCGCTCCGGACATCAAACTATGTCTGTCAACGAACGGACTAGCGTTGCCGGACTTTGTCGATGAGATTTGCAGCAACGCTGTTGAGCATGTGACGATCACCATCAATATGGTGGACCCCAACGTCGGTGAATTGATCTATCCGTGGATTTTTTGGGACCACCGGCGCGTCAGGGGCAAGGAGGCCTCGCAGATCCTTCATGAGCGGCAAATGCAAGGGCTCGAAATGCTCACGGCGCGCGGCGTGTTGACGAAGATCAACTCGGTGTTGATTCCGGGCATAAATGACGAACACCTGATCGAGGTGAACAGCGAAGTGAAGAAGCGCGGTGCTTTCCTGCACAATATCATGCCGCTCATCTCGGACGCTGAGCATGGCACGTATTTCGGACTGCACGGACAGCGTGGCCCTACTGCTAGCGAGTTAATGGTCGTGCACGACCGTTGCAAGGGAGGCGCTACGTTAATGCGCCATTGCCGTCAGTGCCGTGCGGACGCAGTAGGTCTACTGAGTGAGGACCGCCGCGACGAGTTCAAGCTCGACGGGATCGACGACATGGAAACTAGGTCCGACGCTAATTACCGTCGGGAACTTCAGCGCCGAGTGGAAGTGCAACGCAATGCGCAGCGCGACGCGAAACAGACTGCAATGGCTTTGGTGAAGGCGAGCGAAGTGCCGACCGACCTGAAGGTGCTGATCGCTGTCGCGACGAAGGGAGACGGCCGCGTGAACGCACATTTCGGGCATGTCTCCGAGTTCCAGATTTTCGAGGTCAGCGCTGGCGGAGCGATCTTTGTGGGACACCGCCGCGTGGAGTCGTATTGTCGGGGCGGCCATGATGATGAAGATCGCCTGCCACCGCTCATACACGCGATCAGCGATTGCCACGCTGTACTGGTTGCGAAGGTCGGTTTGTGTCCGCGCAAGGAGCTGTCGCAGGCGGGCATTGAGCCGGTGGACCAGTACGCGTACGAAACAATCGAAAAAGCCGCGCTGATATGGTTCATCGAATATTGCAGCCGCATCACGAAAGGCGTGACCGTGCACGTGGAGCGTGGCGCCCCCGGGATCCGGCAGAAGACGTCGATCACTGCGACGGCTGCTGCTGATTGAGCGGCACACGGACAAATGGATCGGCTGCCCGCGCGCTATACAAACCATCTTACAAGGAGTGCCATTATGCCCCTGAAGATCATTGCCTCAACCTGTACCGGCTGCTCGGCCTGCGAGCCGCAGTGCCCGAATGTCGCCATAAGCGAGAAAGCTGGCGTATTCGCAATCGATCCGAAGAAATGTACCGTATGCGAAGGACAGTTTGATAGTCCGCAGTGCTTGGCGGTTTGTCCCGTGGACGGGTGCATTGTGGTGAGCTAGCATCGCTAGCCGCGGGCAGCACATTGACGAATCGTCAAAGGATTACTAACTATTACCATGCCGACATCATGTTGACAAAATTTGCTGTTACCGCTGCCGCGGAAAAGTTTATGCGCCGTGTGGTGCGTTTTTCCGGCTTGCCATCAAGTGCTGGTTTTCGTCTTCTTGTCAGGACCGGCGGATGCTCTGGATATGACGCCGAATTCAGTGCCGAAGTAGAGGCTCGGACCGGCGACGAGACCATCGAGGTCCACGGACTGCGAATTTTCTTGCCGGCAGAAAGCCGCGTTTTGCTAGATGGTCTGAAGATCGACTTCATCGAAACGCCAGATCGGTCAGGTTTCGCATTTATTAAGGAAGACCAACGGTCGGTCGTCGCGGTCAGTGCCAATGTCGCTCGGATTGATGTTAGCGCGATCGGACGCGGGTGACCCCTTCCTCCACCGCAGTTGTCTTGAGCTAGCAGTTCGGTATGTCACGGAGGATAAGTATGACTGGAATTGACAGCGATGACCTCATTGAGCTCACATTTGCGCCTCGCTTCAGCATTGGTGAGCGCGTCGCTTCGCGCTTCTCCATCCGTAACGACGGCACCTACGCCGGTAAGGCTATGGGTGAATCGCTCGTCAGCAAAGGCGACGTGGGGTATGTGATCGGAATCGAAACCTTCCTGCAACGGTTCTACATCTATGCAGTTCACTTCGTCGAAATCGACCATCGCGTCGGCATGCGCGCCAAGGAGCTATGCACGCTTGACCACCTTCCCCATGACGTGCTCGCCCGTTTGGGCGAGCATGCGGCCGATCTAGGCTGGATAGGTCTTCGTAGCCCCGAGGGGACTGACCACAATGGACCCGTCGGACGCGGCTCGTGTAACGCGCATGGTGACGATGCACCGGACGGTTCGCAAGTCAACGGAGCCCGTCTAGTCGTCGGCAATCCGCGTCACGGAGTTGCGGGACCTTTGCAACGGTGACGTCTATTGAGGCTGGTGCGGGAGCGGCTTTTTCGTTAAGGCTTGGAGGCTTGCCGAAATGGCCATAAATACGTGGTGCCGGCGAGTCTTGCGATGCGCTCAATCAGTCAATTTTGACGGGCAGGCGGTCGCTGCACTGAGGGCGAGATCGCGCCCGGCTGGACGGTCGTAAGGGAGGAAGGACGATATCGGCCTATCAGAGCTGGGAGGCACTCGTCGCAGTACAAGAGCCACCTACGACGAGCGCTGTGCTTCTCGGCCCGATCGTTAGATTTATTGGAATTACTTGTTGAAGTGCGAATATTTTAACCGACCTTGGAACTCTCAACGTGAAACTAATGATCCGCATGGACAGGAAAGGCATACTCAGCGCCTACGTGCCAAAGAAGGATCTCGAGGAGCAGATCGTTTGCATCGATGGCAAGAAGATGTGGGGCGGGGTGATAACGCTTGCGAACGGCTGGCGATTCCAGCTGCCGGAGATGGCGGCCGATACAACGCTTCCTGTCACCGTAGAGGCGCGTCGCGTCGCGGGTGAGCGCGACTGACATGGCACTTACAGCAGATCAGATCAGTACTATCGCCGAATTAATTCTGAGCGAACCGACGCTGCCGGAGGCTGCCGCAACCTGGCGGAAGTCGTATCCCGATGTGCGAGTCATTCGGATTAGCGCGGTCGAGCTTGTCAATGAAAAACCCCTCCTCCAGTTTCGGGGCCGCCGCGTTTATCTCGCGACGTCGACAGGTGTCTGTGTCTCCGTGACAACAGACGCAAGTAAGGCCAATATGCTCATCCTTGCAGAAGACGGAGTCTACGATGGAAACTGAGGGAATTTCACTTACTGAGCCTGCGTGCGGGCCGCGGGAGATCGAGCTGGTTCACGCGGTCCTGCAATCGTCGTGCTGGAGCGACGGACCAATGCTCGATTCTTTTGAGACTGCATTCGCAGGCTGGAGCGGCCGTGTCCATGCGGTCGCAGTGGCGAGCGGGACGCTCGGCACTTGGATTGCGCTGCGTGCGCTCGGCATCGGTCAAGGCCATGAAGTCATCTGCGCATCGCATACATGGCATCAGATCGCGCATGCGATCACCCTCGCCGGCGCGACACCGGTGTTTGCCGATATCGACTACTGGAGCGGTTGCCTCGACGCGATGAAGGCACAAGAGAAGATTGGAGATCGGACGCGTGCAATCCTTGCGGGAAATACGAACGGACATCCTGCCGCGTGGCAATCGTTGCGCGAGCTTGCCGATCTGAACGGTCTGAGCCTGATCGAGGATAGCACTGAGGCGCTCGGATCACGCTACCGTGGGCGCTGCGTGGGGTCGTTCGGTAAGGTGACGGTTTTTGACTTTTCGCCACCCTCCGCGTTGTGTGCGGGAGAGGGCGGAATGCTCGTCACGGACGACGACAGCTTGGCGCACGAACTGCGTTACTTAAGGCGACGTCTGAGCGCCGATCGAAAGTCGGTCTCCCTCGGTGCCCGGGTGCCGCTGCAGGCGGGTATGAGTGAAATCACCGCCGCGCTCGGCCTCGCACAACTGGCAGGGCTCGAGGAGCGGCTCGCCCAACGGAAGCGGGTCGAAGCCTGGTATCATGAAGCGATGGAGAGCTTCGAAGGCATCAAACCACCGTATCAGGCGGAGGACGTGGACGAAGTGAATTGGATGCTTTACGTCGTGCATCTGGGCAAGAGGTTTACTCAGAGCGCGCGTGCTCAAATGATCGACGACATGCTGGCTTGCGGGGTAGAAACGGCAGCCTACAGCCATCCGTTGCATGAGCAGTTTCATTACATGAAGGCCGCCGATGCTATTGGAGGTCGACGAGGCTGTCTGCCCGATACCGAGCGGATTGGCGATCGAGCACTCGCGTTGCCGCTGCACACTCAGCTTACTGTTCAGGATGTGAAGTACATCGTCAAAACTTTGAAGGACACGGCGACCAACGTCGGTGCGGGGGCCGCGATCTATCTCTAGGTAGAACAACGGAAAGAGAGAAGAAGGTAACATCGGCCATGTTGTCGCTGCGCCTTTATTAACCCTCACGCAACAGTTTGCTGCGGTCCGCCGTCGAGTAGTTGCTGAAATGTCCCTCGTGCGCCGCTTGACGGCGGGCCGCAGCGATGATTGCCCTGCTGCGCGCTGGGGCGGACGGCGCACTGACCTGCTTCTCCAGTTCGGTGCTCTGACAGCGGGGGCAGGCCACGGGCGAGTCCGTGCGCACGAGAGTTTCGAAACGCAACCTGCAGTTGCGACATACATAGTCGTAGAGCGGCATGACGAGGGGCAGGTCAGCGGGAAACATTATCGGAGAAGACGCCGCGCGCGCTCCCCGGGCCATAATAAGGCGATTCGCCGGCTGAGACCAATTTGGGGCTCCTGCGTTCGTGTGCCGCGTGCAGTAACTGGAGTCCCAAATCGGCAGCCATGTCGAGGGCGTCACGGCCGTCTGGCGCAACGAGACTGTCATTCGCGCCGAGCGACAGCAACAGCCACATAACCTCAATTCGACCGGTGGCGGCCGCCTGCATCAGACACGTCATATCGTCCGCGTTTAGGTGATCAAGAGCGAGTCCTGCACCGACCAACCGAAGGATCGGTCCTGGTGCGCCGCCCAAACATGCATACCACAGCGCATGGTTTCCTTCGTCGTCGAGGGCGCTGATGCGTGCGCCTGATTCGAGTAGCGCAGCGACAATGTAGTCTTCGCCGTGCAGCGCCGCCAGCATTAAGGGCGTAATGCCGTCAATGCTGCGCGATTGAGTGTCCGGGAAGTCGTGAGCATCGAGCCATTTCGCAACCGCCACGCACGGAGGTGCATGAAGATCTGCGTCGGCGTTCGCGATATCCGTGTGCGTGTGGCTCGGGTTTTCGAGTAGGGGAGTCTCGAGTGACGCGGTTTGACGTGATGCGGTCTTGGTGCGCAGTGACATGCTTTAACTCCGGTGGAGGTGATTGGAACCGCCGTCACATTCTGAAACGAGAGGCAGCGATTACATGCGGGCGACCTGCCGTGACGCTGTCGTCAGACGGGCCTGTTTTCATTTGGATCGCGAATCGGTCCCATCAGTTTGAGGCCTTCCGCGTAACTTATCGTGTCAAAGGAAAAGCTAAATTGCATCGCCGCATCGACGATAGCATCGAGCTTCCCGGCAGTGTCTTTCCTCTTGAGTTCGCCCTTCTCCAGGTAAAGGAGTTCGAGCATCTCGTTGTAGACTGTCGATTCGAGTATCGGCAGAACATAAAACGTCGCTTCTTTGTACGGCACCTGAAAGCGGCTGGACAGATCGATGTTGTCACAGAACAGGAAGTACTTGCCGTGGTGCGACAGGGCCTCGCCGAGTACTTCTCCGACATTCGTCAAGTGTTCAAAACTCAGTAACCAACCTGCGAAGAATTGGACGTGTGGGTCGCCAGCATTCGCGACAGCCATCACCTGCTCGCAAGAGAGCTCGGGCGGACGGGCCTCGTCGGCGAGGTGAGGCCCAAATCGTAGCGCCAGCTCGCCGCGAAAGCCGATCCTGTCAGCCGCATTTGTGCAGCCTTTAAAGACGGGGTTGAGGAGGCGCCCCTCGCGATCGAGGCGGGCAAATGGTGTCCCACTGAGTGCAGAGGCGGTTAGCGTATCAGGCATTATGTAATCCTAATTGGAGAAATAGATTGGCATCGTTAATCTGGTGCTGGATCGTGCCTTTTCAGCGGGCAGCCGGAAACTCGCAACATCCGTACCAATGCTGCATGCTGGCCAATACTGCGGTAAGCCGGGTCAAGCGGGCAACAACTCTGCACGTGGATGTCCATTTGGGGCAAAGCGGCGTGCGGTTTGTCAGGAAGACGACGTCGAAATTGTCGGTGGCCGAAATTTGAGAGTTTGCGGATGGCCTCGCTGAGCAAGCATTTGGCCGATTCAGGGGCTTGTGGCATGGACGTTGCAGGGACGAAGGGCGCGGACACACTCCGGCCGATGCGTGACTCTAGAAGAAGACCATATAGACGCAGCAGGCTGAGAACTTGGTCGTGGCTTTTCAGTGCTGATTCGCACCTATGGTTTTATCTTCTAATCTCAATGGAGTACAACAATGTCTCAACTTCGACAAATTGCCTTCTACGGAAAGGGGGGCATCGGTAAGTCGACCACGTCGCAGAATACGCTTGCAGCGCTTAGCGAGCTTGGGCAAAAGATCTTGATCGTGGGGTGCGATCCCAAGGCCGACTCGACACGTCTTATATTGCACGCGAAAGCTCAGGACACCATCCTCTCTCTCGCGGCGGAAGCCGGTTCGGTCGAAGACCTCGAACTCGATGACGTTATGAAGATAGGCTACAAGAATATCCGCTGTGTCGAGTCGGGCGGGCCTGAGCCAGGCGTCGGCTGTGCGGGTCGGGGTGTCATCACATCGATCAACTTCCTTGAGGAGAATGGCGCCTACGACGGAGTCGATTACGTGTCATACGATGTGCTCGGCGACGTCGTTTGCGGTGGTTTCGCAATGCCTATTCGCGAGAACAAGGCACAGGAAATTTACATCGTGATGTCGGGAGAAATGATGGCGATGTACGCCGCTAATAACATCTCGAAGGGAATCTTGAAATATGCGAACAGTGGGGGTGTGCGTTTGGGCGGACTCATTTGCAACGAGCGCAAAACCGACAAGGAACTTGAACTGGCCGAATCACTCGCAGCGATGCTAGGCACTAAATTGATTCACTTCGTCCCGCGCGACAACATTGTGCAGCATGCGGAACTTCGTCGGATGACCGTGATCGAGTACGCGCCGGACAGCGAGCAGGCTGGGCAATATCGCGCGCTTGCGGAGAAGGTTCACCATAACGGCGGCAATGGCGTGATCCCAACCCCGATCACGATGGATCAGCTCGAAGACTTATTGATGGAAAAAGGAATTATGGTGCAAGTCGATGAGTCCCAAGTCGGCAAGACCGCCGCTGAGCTCACCGCCTGACGAGTGCTGGACGACGGTTGCCGTGCGGCGCGCGGCTACCGTTTCCGCCAATGACAGTCTTCACTTATAGGATATTCAATGACCGCGACGGTTGAAGAACGCAAAGCTGCTAATAAGGCCTTGATTGACGAAGTGCTGCGAGCTTACCCTGAAAAAATGGCTAAACGGCGGGCCAAGCATTTGGGTTCCTTCGAACAGGGCAAGCCTGACTGTGGTGTGAAGTCAAACATCAAGTCTTTGCCGGGGGTGATGACGATTCGGGGCTGCGCTTACGCGGGCTCGAAGGGCGTCGTCTGGGGGCCGATCAAGGACATGATTCACATCAGTCACGGACCTGTCGGATGCGGGCAGTACTCGTGGGGATCGCGCCGCAACTACTACGTCGGGACGACAGGAATCGATGCGTTTGTCACGATGCAATTCACGTCCGACTTCCAAGAGAAGGACATTGTGTTCGGCGGTGACAAGAAACTCGATAAGATCGTCGACGAGATTCAGGAGCTGTTTCCGCTGAACAGGGGCATATCCGTCCAAACCGAATGCCCAATCGGCCTCATCGGTGACGATATTGAGGCAGTATCTAAAAGGAAGAGCGCGCAGTACGGCGGGCACACGATCGTACCGGTGCGCTGTGAGGGCTTTCGAGGCGTATCGCAGTCACTCGGTCATCACCTCGCAAACGATGCGATTCGCGACTGCGTATTCGACCGCGCCGAGCCGAGACAGCGATCCGCGCTGGAGTCCACACCGTACGATGTCGCGATCATTGGCGACTACAACATTGGCGGTGATGCGTGGTCGAGCCGCATTCTCCTCGAGGAAATGGGCCTGCGGGTCATCGCGCAGTGGTCAGGCGATGGCACTCTCGCAGAACTTGAGAATACGCCGCGATCTAAGCTCAACCTGCTTCACTGCTACCGTTCGATGAACTACATCAGCCGGCACATGGAGGAGAAGTATGGCACTCCGTGGGTCGAATACAATTTTTTCGGCCCGACAATGATCGAAAAAAGCTTGCGCGAGATTGCAAGCCGATTCGACGACACCATTATGGAAAATGCCGAGAAGGTGATCGCAAAATACCGTCCGTTGATGGATGCCGTCATAGCCAAATATAAGCCGCGGCTTCAGAGGAAAAAAGTGATGCTATTTGTAGGTGGCCTTCGCCCACGCCACGTAATAGGCGCGTACGAGGATCTTGGGATGGAAGTTGTCGGTACCGGCTACGAGTTTGCTCACAATGACGACTACCAGCGCACAACGCATCACATAAAAGAAGGCACTCTGATTTACGACGACGTGACTGGCTACGAATTCGAGAAGTTTGTCGAACATACGCGACCAGACCTCGTCGGCTCCGGCATCAAGGAAAAATACGTCTTTCAGAAGATGGGCGTCCCATTCCGCCAGATGCACAGCTGGGATTATTCTGGCCCATATCATGGCTACGACGGCTTCGCTATCTTCGCGCGGGACATGGACATGGCGATCTCGAGTCCTGTCTGGAGTCTGTCGAAAGCACCGTGGAAGAAGGCGGCGTGAGCGCTGTTAGCGGCATGGCCGCGCCGATTGCCGGTTGCATAGAACATCAATACAGGAGCGAATCATGCCCCAATCAAGCGACAAAATTCTCGATCACGAACTGCTGTTTCGCGAGCCGGAGTATCAAGAGCTCCTTCGCAATAAGAAAGATAACTTCGAGTTCAACCATTCCGACGAGGCGATAAAGCGGGTTGCCGAATGGACGAAGACAGAAGATTATAAACTGAAGAACTTCGCCCGTGACTCCCTGACCATAAATCCAGCCAAGGCGTGTCAGCCTCTTGGTGCCGTATTCGTCGCGAACGGATTCCATAAGACACTGCCTTTCGTGCATGGCTCGCAGGGCTGCGTGGCCTATTACCGTTCGCATTTTTCGCGACATTTTAAAGAGCCGACGTCGTGCGTCAGTTCGTCCATGACAGAGGACGCGGCCGTGTTCGGTGGTCTGAACAACATGATCGACGGTCTCGCGAATGCGTACAATCTCTACAAGCCCGACATGATCGCCGTATCCACGACCTGCATGGCGGAGGTGATTGGCGACGACCTCGACGCGTTCATCAAGAATAGCAAGCAGAAGGGCAGCGTGCCACAAGATTACGACGTGCCGTTCGCGCATACGCCCGCGTTTGTCGGCAGCCACGTGACCGGCTACGACAATGCGCTCCTGGGCATCCTGAAGTACTTTTGGGACGGCAAGGCGGGCACTACTGCACCACTTTTGCGAGTTCCTGACGAGAGCGTGAACTTTATCGGAGGGTTCGACGGCTTCGTGGTCGGAAACATGAAGGAGATTCGGCGTATCTTCGATTTATTTGGCGTAAGCGTGAATATTATTTGCGATCCATCGGGAACATGGAACACGCCGACTGATGGCGAATTTCGGATGTACGAGGGCGGGACTACGAAAGAAGAGGTCGAACGTGCGCTGAACGCCAAGGCAACGTTCGTCTTTCAGGAGTATTGCTGTGAGAAGACCAGCAAGTTCCTCGCCGATCATGGCCACGAAGTCGTGTCACTGAATGCGCCTGTCGGCGTTTCAGGTACAGATCATTTCCTCATGGAGATTTCGCGCGTGACGGGAAGACCAATCCCGGCTGAACTTGAAAAGGAGCGTGGGCAACTAGTTGATGCGATGGCAGACAGTCAGGCGAGTCTGCACGGCAAGCGGTATGCGCTCTATGGCGATCCAGATCAGATGCTCGGTTACACGAACTTCCTGCTCGAGTTGGGCGCGGAGCCGGTGCACGTGCTCTCGACGAACGGTAACGAGGGGTGGGCGGAAAAGGTTAGGGCATTGCTGGACGCGTCGCCATATGGTGAAGGATGCAAGGTCTATCCAAAGCGCGATCTATGGCACTTGCGCTCGCTGCTATTTACGGAACCAGTGGATTTCCTGATCGGCAATACACACGGAAAGTACTTGGAGCGCGACACTGGTACGCCGCTCGTCCGACTCGTGTTTCCGATTTTCGACCGCCACCATTACCACCGCTATCCGACGTGGGGGTATGCGGGGGCATTACGCGTTCTATTAGCGCTGCTGGATGAATTCTTCGAGACACTCGATGCAAGCACGATTGGCATCTCGAAGACCGATTACAGCTATGACATCATCCGGTGAGGGGTGGGGCCGTTCGGGGCTGGGCTCAGTGTTGAGTGCTAAAAGGGGCAGTTCAACCCTCCGGAAAGCATGCGTATTGGGTCTCCCTAGAGAATGAAAGGGACTTCCCCGTCCCGAGGCTGCGGCGGAAGCCGCGAGTCGGCATCAATGTGCCAGGATGAAGTTGCGAACGTTCATCGACACCAGCGAGAGGGGAAGTCCATGGCTATTATCACTGTCGGAATCGATCTTGCCAAGAATGTATTTGCCGTTCACGGTGTGGACGAGACCGGTAAGGCGATGCTGATCAAGCCGCGTGTTCCGCGCGATCAGCTGGCGACGTTGATCGCACAGTTGCCTGCGTGCCTCATTGGCATGGAAGCGTGCTCCGGCGCGCATCACTGGGCCCGCATGTTCCAGCGGCACGGCCATACGGTCAAGCTCATGGCGCCCAATCTTGTCGCGCCTTATCGCATGTCGGGCAAGCGCGGCAAGAACGACGCGGCGGATGCTGCTGCAATCTGCGAAGCGGTGACGCGCCCGAGCATGCGTTTTGTGCCGCTGAAGGACGAACATCAGCAGGCAACGCTTTGCCTGCATCGGACACGACAAGGTTTCGTCGAAGAGAGGACAGCGACCTACAACCGGTTGCGAGGCCTGCTCTGGGAATTCGGCGTGGTGCTGCCACAGAGCCCGGACAAATTGCGCAGGTACATCACGGAACATCTGGACACATTGCCTGGCTGGGCAAAGCGCAGTATCAGCGATCTGCTTGAGCATGCCGGCCATATCGAGGATCGCCTGCTCGAATACGACCGTGCGATCGCTGAGATCGCGCGTGAGGACGCGCGTAGCAAGAGGCTGATGCAGTTGCGCGGCATCGGCCCAACCACGGCAAGTGCGCTGCTCGCCAGTATTGGTGCCGGGCACGACTTCAGAAACGGCCGACAGGTGGCAGCCTGGATCGGACTTACGCCCGGTCAATATAGCAGCGGCGGTAAGGCGCGGCTGGGCAGCATTACGAAAGCAGGTGACGCCTATCTGCGCGGCCTGCTGGTCAACGGTGCCCGCGCTGTCATTGCTAACCTCGGCGAGAAACAGGATCGCTTCAGCCGATGGGCCCGAACCCTAGTCGAGCGCCGGGGCTACTGGCGGGCAGCCATCGCGATAGCCGCAAAGAACGCGAGATTGGCGTGGGCTGTGCTGAAATATGGTGATGACTTCAAGCTCGAACCAGTGGCAGACTGACTCCGATTCGAGGCTGTCGGCCAACCTGCAACGGGAAACGGGCGCAGACATCATGAGCACATAGAAACGATCACTTTGCACTGCCAGCGGTGATGTGAAGCGGGTTGGACCCGCGCGGAGCGTACCTGAATAACACGGCGGGGATATCCATTCCCGGCTAGAGAATGAGGCCTCTGCGCGCGTCTTTCATCAGGGTCCGGACCATTGGTCCAACATGACCGGTTGTAGAACCGCAGTCCTTCACCTTCTCACACGCACCAGCGCGGCATTGCAGCATGTATCAACAGCGAACCTCGATTGAGCTTGTGCTCAACGGGGAAGCCCTTGTAGCGTGTTAGGAACTTTGAAGTACTGACACGGCGTGGACAAGCATGAGCATTGCGAAGACGAAATGAAGCCCAGCGAGAGTTTCGGGGAGCCGTTCATAGTCACGTGCGAGACGCCGGAAACGGTTGAGCCAGCCAAAGCTGCGCTCGACCACCCACCGGCGGGGGAGCAGAACGAAACCCTTTTTCGTTTCTTCGAGTTTGATCACCTGAAGGTCAATGCCCTCGTCGAACGCAGCCTGCGCTGGCTCTTTGCCCGTGTATCCCTGATCGGCAAATGCCACCTTGACCGTTCGTCCCGTTACCTGCTGGACCTGCCGCGCAAGCTCCGCTACCTGTGCGCGCTCCTGTTCATTGGCTGGGGTCACGTGCACCGCCAGCAACTGTCCCAGCGTGTCTACTGCAATATGTACCTTACTACCGCGCTTGCGCTTATAACCGTCATAACCCGCACGCGGGCCGCTCTCGCAGGTCGCCTGTCTCGTGCGGCCATCGAGGATGACCGCGCTGGGCTGTCCCCGACGGCCCTGTGCCACGCGTATCACCGAGCGCAGGTCACTCACCATGCTCTCAAAGCAGCCAGCCTGCAACCAGCGTTGAGTCTGCTGATACACCAACTCCCACGGCGGGAAATCATTGGGCAGCATCCTCCACGGCGCGCCGGCACGAGCCATCCAGCGCAATGCATCAAACATGTCGCGCAGTTCGTATTTGCGCTGGGGCGCGTCAACGTCCATCAGCGTCAGATACGGCGCCGCGAAACTCCATTCCTCATCCGACACATCAGTCGGATACCCTTTGCGGTCGGTTGTTTTCATCCCGCCAGGATACCAGGCCTCAATCGAAGTTCCTAACACGCTCTAATTGCTCGACATCGCTGGCTTCGTCCGCGTTGCTGTTCCAATAGCATCCTCAAGACCGAAGCGCGAAGGCAAGAATCGACATTAGGAGCGGCGCGACGATTGCGCCGGACCTTTCGCGAAGCGTCGGCGGTTAGTCGACCAGAAGATGACGATCGACTCCTCCGCGCTGCATTTTGCCATTCATAGCGCTACTTAGAGGCGTTAAGGAAGGTCTGCAAAAGTCCTGGCATTGAGATTTCGGTGAACTATCTTGGGATGAAGGGAGTGAGTTGAGGAGAGCCCAGATGACGCAACTTGGACTTGACCTGGATCTGACAACGAAGCGCACGCGTAAGCGAGAATTTCTCGATGAGATGCGACGCGTTGTGCCTTGGTTGAAGCTCATTGCGCTGATCGAACCGCACTATCCGACTGGCAAGACTGGACGGCCGCCGTTCCCGATCGCGACGATGCTGCGCATTCATGTTATGCAACAGTGGTTTGGTCTGTCCGATCCAGCGATGGAAGAAGCGTTATATGACGTGCCGCTGTATCGTGACTTCGCAGGACTTGACGGCGGCATGACGCGTTTGCCGGACGAGAGCACGATTCTACGGTTTCGTCACCTTCTCGAAGCGCATGGACTGGCTGCGCAGATGCTCGCGATGGTCAATGAAATCCTGGTGGACAAAGGCCTGATGCTCAAGACCGGGTCGGTCGTCGATGCCACGTTGATTCCGGCGCCCAGTTCGACGAAAAACAACTCCGGAACGCGCGATCCCGAGATGCGTCAGACGCAGAAAAGCGGTAACTGGTACTTCGGAATGAAAGCGCACATCGGCGTGGACGCAGAGTCGGGCCTGGTCCACACCGTCATCGGCACGGCGGCCAACGTCCACGACATTACGGAGGCTCATGCGCTATTGCACGGCCAGGAAACGGACGTGTACGCTGATGCGGGATATCAGGGGATCGAAAAGCGTCGCGAGACTGGCGGGGTGCGCTGGCACATCGCGATGAGACCAGGCAAGCGCAAAAAGCTGGATCTGAGTGATCGTTTGGACGCGATATACGATCAGATCGAGCGGCTGAAGGCCGGCGTCCGCGCCAAGGTCGAACATCCGTTCCGCGTCCTCAAGCGGCAGTTTGCCTACACGAAGACCCGATATCGAGGTTTGATGAAGAACACAGCCCAGATCACGACGTTGTTTGCTCTGAGCAATCTATGGATGGCGCGTAGAGCTTTGCGCAAGGCTTGATAACCGAGGCGCCGTGTCTTGCGCCTCAGTAGCGCTGCACGGAGCGGCGTAAACCGCAGGCGCCTTAACGACTCAACAAATTTTCATCACCGCCACTGCGAAAAATATAGAAGGTCAGCGCTCGAAATGCGGGTTATGCAGACCTTCCTTTAACAGACCAAAGCAATCATTTTGTTAAGGCTTCTTAGTGCTACGGAGAGCCACACGGCATATCGCAATCTCACGAACGGCTGCAAAGCATTTCGGGACGCATTGCGCAATTCGGAGCGCGGATGGACAAGTGCAAGAATTTATATGGCCTGCGACGCGGTAACGCACACAAGCACTGCGTAAAACATCAGTTGATTGCGATCAACGCTATCGGCCACGAATTCGGACACACTGCAGAAGGTTAATGGCTAAAGGTAATGACAATGATAAAGCAACTCCGCAATGTGGCTGCTGCACTACTCCTTATGTCACCATTTGGACCGCACGCAGCTAACGCCGCCGACAGTGCAGTCGTCGGAAACTACGCAGGTGATTGGTTGGTACGCCTCCGCGCGATAAGCATTGAACCGCAAGTTCGCAGCACTGACACGCTTTCCGCGCTCGATGTCGGCGTAAGCAACGCGCTGGTCCCAGAGGTCGATTTCACTTATATGGTACGGGACAGCATCGGCGTGGAGTTGATTCTTGGTACCTCACGTCATCACCTGACGTCGAATCTCGGCGACCTTGGTGGCGTTAACGTGCTGCCACCGACATTGTTATTGCAATATCATTTTAATCATGGGGGACGCGTTCGACCGTACGTTGGTGCCGGACTCAACTACACGCTCTTCTATAACAACGGATTGCACGCGGGAGGTGTACCCGTCTCTATAAAGAATCACAGCTTTGGTCCTGCGCTGCAGGTCGGGATTGACGTGCAGGCATCAAAGAGTCTATTCGTTAACGCCGACATCAAGAAGATATGGATGAAGACTGACGCATCGCTTAGCGGCTCGACAATTGGCGCCTTGCATGTCGATCCGGTGGTCATTGGTATTGGCGTCGGGGTGAAGTTCTAGACGTTGCGAATCTCAAGCGACAGACGGTTCAGTGAACGGCTGGCTTCGCTCCTAGTACAGTGGTTAACTTGGGAGAAGATGGGCATGACAGATAGGAAAGCTTTTAAGGAGTGGTTAATCCCCATCGGTGGTTGGCTGTTCGTTTCCCTTGCTGGGTGCAGCCCCAAGTTTCTCGTCCTGAGTCCCAAGGGTAGCGTAGGCACGGCGGAGAGATCACTCCTCGCCTCGGCCACATGGGCCATGCTGCTGATCGTAGTGCCCGTTATTATCCTCACGCTTACCTTCGCGTGGCGCTACCGCGCGTCGAACCGCAGCGCACGCTACGTCCCGACCTGGGTTCACTCAACGGCGATTGAAGTGGTGGTCTGGGCCATACCCGCTGCCATCATTCTGTTCCTCGCCATCCTTACGTGGCGTACCACGCATGAGCTCGACCCTTATAAACCCCTGGAATCAGACGTGATGCCCATCAACGTCGAAGTCGTCGCGGTCGACTGGAAATGGCTCTTTATCTATCCTGACCTCGGCATCGCTACACTGAACGAATTGGCGGTGCCTGTGAGCACGCCGGTCAATTTTCGCATCACGTCGGACTCGGTGATGAACTCATTCTTCATCCCGCAACTTGGCACTCAAGTCTACGCGATGGCCGGCATGCAAACCCGGTTACACCTGATCGCCGACGAAGCGGGCGACTTCACGGGCTTCTCGTCGAATTACAGCGGCAAAGGCTTCTCCGACATGAAGTTCCGTACGGTGGCTACGAGCCAGCAGGGCTTCGATGCGTGGGTGGAGACGGTAAAAGCTTCATCGACCCAGCTTACGATGGATCGGTACGCAACGGTCACGCAGCCGCAGGCAAACGCGCCCGTGCAGTACTTTTCGAAGGTCGACCGGAGGCTTTTCGACAAAATCGTCGGCAAATACAACAACGGCAACGTCGCGGATTTCACTGTCTCATCGTGCGTAACCAAAGGGTAAACAGCCATGTTCGGAAAACTCACATTAGACGCGATGCCGTTCGATCAGCCCATCATCATGGGGGCGTCGGTGTTCATGGCGCTTGTTGTCCTCGGCGTGTTCTGGCTGGTCACCTTACAAGGTAAGTGGAAGTACCTCTGGGTCGAGTGGCTCACGAGCGTGGACCACAAGCGCATCGGCGTCATGTACATGATCGTGGCCGTGCTCATGTTGGTGCGCGGCTTTGCCGACGCCGTAATGATGCGCCTTCAACAGGCCGTCGCGTTCAATTCGCCAGGCTATCTGCCGCCGGATCACTTCGACCAGATCTTCACGGCGCATGGCGTCATCATGATCTTCTTCATGGCGATGGCGCTCATGGTAGGCTTCTTCAATCTCGTCGTGCCATTGCAGATCGGCGCGCGCGACGTGGCGTTTCCGTTCCTGAACTCGCTTTCATTCTGGTTGACCGCAGTCAGCGCGGTGTTGATCAATCTGTCCCTCGTAGCTGGCGAATTCGCGAAGGTCGGCTGGCTCGCGTATCCGCCGCTTTCCGAGCTGAAATTTAGTCCTGGCGTTGGAGTGGACTACTATATATGGGCGATCCAGCTCTCGGGTGTCGGCACCTTGATGTCGGGCGTGAACTTCTTTGTCACAATCATCAAGATGCGCGCGCCGGGGATGTCGCTCATGAAGATGCCCGTGTTCACATGGACGGCGCTCTGCTCGAATGTCCTCATCATGGCGACGTTTCCCATTCTCACGGTCGCGGTAGCGCTGCTCGGCCTCGATCGTTATATTGGCACGCACTTCTTCACGAACGAACTTGGTGGCAACGCCATGCTGTACTTGAACCTGATTTGGGCGTGGGGCCACCCCGAAGTGTATATTCTGGTGCTGCCCGCTTTCGGCATCTATTCGGAAGTGATGGCTACCTTCTGCAAGAAGCCGCTATTCGGTTACAGGACGATGGTCTACGCATCGTGCGCGATCATGTTACTTTCGTTTCTTGTTTGGGCGCACCACTTCTTTACCATGGGCTCAGGCGCCGACGTCAACGCATTTTTCGGCATCGCCACAATGATTATCGCGATTCCAACCGGCGTCAAGATCTTCAATTGGCTATTCACGATGTATTGGGGGCGCGTTCAATTCGCCGCGCCCGTGTTCTGGACTATCGGTTTCGTGGTGACGTTCTCTATCGGTGGCATGACCGGCGTGATGATGGCGATCCCGGGCGCGGACTTTGTGCTGCACAATTCGCTTTTCTTGGTCGCTCATTTTCATAACGCCATCATTGGCGGTGTGGTGTTTGGCTATTTAGCTGGCCTGCAGTACTGGTTTCCGAAGGTGTTCGGTGTCAAGCCCGATGACAAGCTCGGCAAGGCGTCGTTCTGGTGCTGGTTCGTCGGCTTTTATGTGGCCTTCGTACCTGTTTATGTGCTCGGCTTCATGGGCGCGACGCGCCGCACAAATCACTATGATGTGGCTGAATGGCAACCATACTTCATCGTTGCGGCGCTCGGCGCAGCGATCATCGCGGTGGGGATCCTGTTACAGGTTCTGCTGTGGGTGATGGCATTCGTGAACCGCAACGAGGCCGAGTGCAAGGATATGACAGGCGATCCATGGGATGGGCGCACGCTCGAATGGGCAACTTCCTCACCGCCGGCGGTCTACAACTTCGCTCTCATTCCGCAAGTGGAGGACATTGACGCCTTCGCGTACATGAAAGAAGCGGGCCGCGGCCTTGGGCTGGCGTCAAAGTACGTGGACATCCATATGCCATCCAATACGTCGGCGGGTTTTTTCACAGGGATGTGCAGCTTGGTGCTGGGTTTCGCGGCCGTATGGCACATCGCGTGGCTCGCTTTGCTAGGTTTCATCGGGATCGTCCTCACGATCATCATAAAGAGCTTCGACAAGAACGACGGATATTACATTCCCGCGGCGATGGTCCGTGAGATCGAAGAACGGCGGTTTGGCACCAGAGTCCCGATGGGCATTAACGGTCCAGTCGCCGAGGAGGCTTACTGATGTTACAGAAAACCGTTGGCGTAGATTTTTCAGAAGTCGATTATCAAGATCATCCACAATCGCACTCGGTGTTCGGCTTCTGGGTGTATCTGATGACCGACTGTATGCTGTTCGCGGCGCTCTTTGCTACGTTCAGCGTGCTGAGGCACCAGTTCGCCGGTGGCCCTACGGGTCACGATCTCTTCGATCTATCGGGCGTGGCGCTGGGAACCTCTGTGCTGTTGCTTTCTAGCATCACCTATGGTTTCGCGATGTTGGGTGTGCCGCGGGCAAGGAGCGGTGTCGTGCTCGGTTGGCTCGTGATCACATTCATTCTTGGCGCGTCGTTCCTCGCGCTCGAACTTTGCGAGTTCTCGCAGCTGATCGCGGAAGGCGCGGGTCCGCAGCGCAGCGCGTTTCTCTCAGCCTTCTTTACGCTCGTCACTGCGCACGGAATTCACGTTTTCTTCGGCCTGCTGTGGATGCTCGTACTGATGATCCAAGTGCTGCGGGTGCCTCAGCTTGGTGAGCAGGAGGTCCGGCGGCTAACGTGCCTGAGCCTATTCTGGCACTTCCTCGACGTAGTATGGATCTTCGTGTTTTCTTTCGTCTATCTGGGGAGCATGCTCTAATGGATTATGCACAGACTCACGCGGGGTTGCATGGCAGCCTCACTAGGTACCTCGCGGGCTTCTTTTTGTCGGTATTACTTACGGCCGGCGCATTCGGTGTCGGGCTGTACGATGCCATCGATGCAACTACGGCCATGATCGCGATCGCCGTACTCGGCTTTTTGCAAGTCGTCGTGCACCTTGTGTGCTTCCTACATCTGACCCTCTCGCCTGGGCAGGGATGGAACGTGCTTTCACTCTGCTACACCATACTAGCCGCTGCGTTTCTGATCCTCGGCACGGTCTGGGTGATGCGGAATGTCGAGATGCTGATGATGTCGCGTTAGTCAGTTGCCTGCGGGCTTTGCTTTCCGGCGCCGGACATGCACTAGCCCCGCACCCACTTCCATGCGACCTGGCTGCCCGCGAAACGCCGATTCCGCTCCACGCAACAGAATCGCATCAGGAATATGTTCCTCTGCCATGCGATCCGTACACCTATTCGCCTATTTGGTTGATCGCTTGCAGTTTCGCCTAGAGCGTGTTAGGAACTTCGATTGAGGCCTGGTATCCTGGCGGGATGAAAACAACCGACCGCAAAGGGTATCCGACTGATGTGTCGGATGAGGAATGGAGTTTCGCGGCGCCGTATCTGACGCTGATGGACGTTGACGCGCCCCAGCGCAAATACGAACTGCGCGACATGTTTGATGCATTGCGCTGGATGGCTCGTGCCGGCGCGCCGTGGAGGATGCTGCCCAATGATTTCCCGCCGTGGGAGCTGGTGTATCAGCAGACTCAACGCTGGTTGCAGGCTGGCTGCTTTGAGAGCATGGTGAGTGACCTGCGCTCGGTGATACGCGTGGCACAGGGCCGTCGGGGACAGCCCAGCGCGGTCATCCTCGATGGCCGCACGATACAGTCGACCTGCGAGAGCGGCCCGCGTGCGGGTTATGACGGTTATAAGCGCAAGCGCGGTAGTAAGGTACATATTGCAGTAGACACGCTGGGACAGTTGCTGGCGGTGCACGTGACCCCAGCCAATGAACAGGAGCGCGCACAGGTAGCGGAGCTTGCGCGGCAGGTCCAGCAGGTAACGGGACGAACGGTCAAGGTGGCATTTGCCGATCAGGGATACACGGGCAAAGAGCCAGCGCAGGCTGCGTTCGACGAGGGCATTGACCTTCAGGTGATCAAACTCGAAGAAACGAAAAAGGGTTTCGTTCTGCTCCCCCGCCGGTGGGTGGTCGCGCGCAGCTTTGGCTGGCTCAACCGTTTCCGGCGTCTCGCACGTGACTATGAACGGCTCCCCGAAACTCTCGCTGGGCTTCATTTCGTCTTCGCAATGCTCATGCTTGTCCACGCCGTGTCAGTACTTCAAAGTTCCTAACACGCTCTAAACAAGCGAGTTATGGCCCGTCCGTTTCGAGCGGCGGCGAGTGAATGGCGCGGGTTCGGTTCGCAATCGTCGGTTTTTGTCGGCACTTTTCAGGGACCAAAGGCTTAGTCGCCCTGCTTGCGCTGTTAATGACAGTACTTTAGCTAGAAGTGAAGTCGGGGTGCTGAAGCGACGCGAGCAAGGTGAAAGATATACGGAGCAATTTGCATCGCGCCCCTGAGAACCGGCCAATGGTGAGGCCTATGATTAGCCAGGCGGCATGCTTGATCAAGGCCTTACCGGACGAAAAGCCGTGACCACGCTTCGGACGTCGACATCCGGCACTCGCGGTCGACAAGCACATCCAGCCGAGTTCTTCGAACATCATCGCTTGCGCTCAATGCACGACGCCGAAGAACAAAATTGCGCCTTCGGCTGCGTCAGGCCCGCCTTGAAGTAGCCTTCCAACCGGTCGGCGGTCACTTCGTCGAGAATGAAGGGCGGGTGAATGTAGCCCGCGGCGAATGCCTGGTCGTACCAGTCGCTGAGCCACGCGCGAAGTTGGGTCATTTCCTTCGGCAGAATGCTCAAGGCATCGTCGTGCATATTTCTTTCCCCGGCTCGCTGAACGATGAGGCGGCGGTGAGAAGACGTGCCACGTGGCGTTGGCATGGCGAGAGAGGTAGACCGAGCACGCACCGGTCGGCCGATCCATCTGTATGCGCGCGCGGCATGTTCCCACGTGAAACGAAGCGGTCCAGCAGGCGGACAAGCGCCCAGTAATCGCGCGTCGGGCCAACGAGCTTTTCGTGTTGAGAGCGCAGCGATGTGTAGGCCGCCATGGTTTTCCCCTCGATCTACGATGATTCGATGGTATGGCGATCGGAGCGCGCGTCCAATCGGAGCCGGACGAATGTTGTCTCAGGAAGCGCTGGTTGCGGCCGTCAGGACTTCCTGAATCGGATCGCCCTTGTGCGGCGGAAATTGAAGGTTTACCTATCGGCGGGCTTTCTGCGCTAATGGCCTCAGGATTTCCCGATGCGTGATTCAGGATCTCATACCCTGATTTTGCAGTAAGCGCTGAATGCGGTAGGAAGTCTGCTAGTCGATAATGGACATGAAGACATGCAACGTCGACTTGACGAATTATGATGGGCTATCTGTCGGAGAGGGAGAACGTCGTCTCGCAGATCGACGCGATATGTCTGCGACTGTTCGACACTTGGTGCGAGACGCGCAGCTTGACGGCGCTTGCGTATCTGATGCATTGCTGGCCATTGCGCGACAGTAGCCCCAGCGCGCTCAGGCGCCTTGGCGAAACACTTCGCGATTTGCGGCGGAATCACGCGAATCGGATCGACGACTGTGACTTCCGCGCGCTCTGCGAAGTGGCAGATCTGATCGACGAAGTGGCCGTGCCGCGCAGAGTCACGCAGATGGCGCGAGCGGAGTAGGGAGAGAAAATGCAAGCATAAGCGCAAAATTCGTGGAGCGTGCGGCGGATTTGACGCAGCGGTGCGCGTTGTCGCAGCGGACCTTGAAGTCGGCGAGGGCGCGTAGGCTAGGCTCTGGATCGAGGTCCAAATATTGGACTCCCACATGGCGGCACTCGCGCGAATATTTGGGATAGGAGCCGGTTCGCGTGAACCTGTGAGTGGAAAGCGATCTTGCAACTCGTTGAGCGGTATCTCGAAGGAAACACCGCATCATGACCGATTTGGCCGCTTTAGTCGCGCACAAGGGCACGATTCTTATCGTCGACGATACGCCGGGGAATCTTGGTGTGATTGTCGACAGCTTCGAGGCGCACGGCATTCGGGTGCTGACGGCGCTCGATGGTACTGAAGCGGTCGAGCGTGCGGTCTTTGCGCAGGCGGACGTGATCCTGCTCGAAGTGGAGATGCCAGGCATCGACGGCTTCGAGACCTGTCGACGCCTCAAGCACGATGAGCGCACGTGCGACATCCCGGTCATATTCATGACCTCGCTCACAGGCAACGCGGACCGCGTCGAAGGTTTTTTGGTGGGCGGCGTCGATTATGTAACCAAGCCGTTACGTGTCGATGAGACGCTGGCTCGCGTTGGCGTGCACCTTGAGCTGCGGATGATGCACAAGCAGGTGCTCGCGCAGAACCACCTGCTGCTCGCGGAAGTAGCCGTGCGAAAGAAGACGGAAGCGGTGCTATCGGCAGCGCGCGACGATCTGGAGCACCGCGTCTCGTTGCGCGCCGAAGAGCTCGCGCATGCCAACACGAGCTTGCTGGCGCAGATCGACGAGCGGAGGCGTGCAGACGCTCGTCTCAAGGAAAGCGAGGCTCGCTTTCGCGCGATTGTCGAAACGAGTCCGGTGCCGCTGTGCATCACGTCGATGCCTGACGGACACATCCTGTACACAAACCGGCCGCTGCGTGAGCTCTTCGGTATGGAAGAAGCCTCGTCCGCCAATATCGACGATTTCTATGCCGAACGTGGCGAGCATGAGCGTCTGATCGAGCATCTACAAACGAAGGGTGGCTTGCGCAATACAGAAGTCAAATTGCGGCGTCTTGACGGTACACGATTCTGGGCGATGGTGACGGCACGCGTTGCGACTTACGACGATTCTCCGGCGATCTATGTTGGCCTGAACGACATCACTGGGCGCAAGCAAATGGAGCAGGAACTCGTCGAATCGCGCGAGGAGCAGCGCGAACTGTCCGCGTATATGGAGGCGATTCGCGAAGAAGAAAGAAGGCGCATTGCGATGGAAATTCACGACGAACTGGGGCAATTGCTGACTGCGCTTAAGATGGACGTGTCCCTGCTCAAAATGCGTATAGCGTACGACGCGGAAGCGTCAAAAAAAGCCGACGATATGCGCCAACTAGTCGAAGGCACGATCTCGATGGTGCGAAATGTCGCGAGCCATTTGCGGCCCGCCGCGCTCAACTTCGGAATTGCGTCTGCCCTTGAATGGCTTGTCGACGAGTTCAACCTCCGGAATGCTATTGTGTGTGAATTGCGCATCGAAGGCGGAGAACCCTCGCTGTCCGATTCACATGCCACGGCCTTGTTCCGCATCGCACAGGCGTCGCTGACGAACGTCGCGCGGCATGCCGACGCCACACATGTCGAGGTGACGCTTGTTTCGACGGCGGCGAAGCTCCTGCTGCAGGTGCGTGACGATGGCCGCGGCTTCGACCAGCAAGTCGTGAGGGGCGACTATTCATATGGCCTGCTCGGCATGAACGAACGCGCGCGGCTGATTGGCGGATCGCTTTCAATCGAAAGTGCGCCGGGCGCGGGCACCATGGTTTCAATTCACATTCCGCTCGATGGCGGACTTCGAACATGATCAGGATACTCATCGCAGACGATCATGCAATCGTCCGTGGTGGACTCAGACAAATCATAGCTACTACGAGCGATATCGTCGTTGTGGCGGAAGCGGCACAGGGGTCAGAAGTGATCGATGGGTTGCGCTCGCGGGTAGTCGCCCTTTTGTTGCTCGACACGACGATGCCAGGCATCAGCGGTATCGTCCTGATTCGCAGAGTACGGGCGGAACATCCTTCATTGCCGGCGCTCGTACTGAGCATTCACGATGAGCCTCAAGTTGCGTCCCGCGCACTGCGCGCGGGAGCGACGGGGTATCTGACCAAGGACAGTGACCCGGAAGTGCTGCTCGCAGCGATCCGCAAGCTCGCGGAGGGCGGGCGTTTCCTCGACCCGGAGCTTGTCGATGCAATGGTCTTCGATACTCAGCGCGACGACGTGCCTCCTCATAAAGTACTGTCGGATCGCGAATTCCAGGTGCTGCAGATGCTCGGGGCGGGCAGGAGCATCAATGAAATCGCCGAGACATGTACGCTCAGTGCGAAAACTATCAGTACACACAAGATGCGATTAATGCGCAAACTCGGGCTGTCCAACAACGCCGAGTTGATTGGATACGCGATCCGGCATGGGCTGATCGTCGAGTAGAAGGATGCTGGCAATCGCCTGATGAAATGAAGTTACGAGTGGTCGTCAGCGAGTTCGCACGCATTTCTCTTGCCGCGCGGGCGACTTTGAGCGCGCTAAGGATGGCTGGCGCAATGCATTGTAAGAAGTATCTGCCGGCGATTCACATTTCGCGACCGGGTAATCGATTTTTCCGCTCCTACAGATATTGCTCCAGGGAATTGGGATTGACTTGGACCGGTAAGCCTTTGCTTGCTCCAGCGGTGATCGGCGAAAGTCCGATAGCGTCCGTCAAGCTCAGTCACGCGTTTGACCTGTATCACGATGGCGCTATGTCGCCGAGTGGCGCTAGATAATGCAGCGCTTCGATACTGTCCAAGGGTGATTCCACCAAGTTGACGGTAAAACGAGCGGCGGCCGGGATGACCGTTTGGCCTGCCGAGATTCCCGAACCGGCTTACGTCAAGCACGTCTTTGTCAAAGACAGCGCGCGGCTCAATAGCCGGGCCGAAAATGGTAATTAGCCGACCGTGAACGCGAGCGACGCATGCGTGGCTTCCGCGATCCTGAACGCGCGCAGACTTTCTTATCAAGCTTCGGTCCCATCCGTCAGCACTTTGAGCTCAAGCGACATCTGCTACGCGCCTCGCTCTACCGCAAACAGCTCGCGGCACGCTTCACCGCGTGGCGGCGTTTGGCAGACGTCACGAAGTTCCGTCCGCTTTCTGAGCCAGCGTTTTCCCGCCCCGCTAGGTTAGACCGTGGCCAGGAGATCCTGAATCACCCCACGCACCACACGTTCGAGCCCGAGAGTTCAACTAGAACCCGGACAGCAGATTGCATCGAAGGCCTAGAGTTCATCTGGCTCGTTTGACAGTCTGGATATACGGAAGCAGTCGATTACCAGCGTCGCCACCACTTGAAAGAAAGCCTGATAAACCGGGCGCGACGATATAAGGTGTAAAGTAAGCGCGAAATAAGGCGCACCTAGCCTCCGTAGTCGGGAAGATGCAAGCTGCGCCCGCAGACTTGGATTGCGGACGCAGATAATGACCGACACTGACTTTGACTTTTTCCCCCTGCGGGTGATCCGGACATGTGCTGATGGCAAGCATGGATCCAACCCGGAGGGCAAGCGCAAGCTGATCGAGGCCTGCCGCCTGCCTGGCGCATCGCTGGCTGGCTTGTCGCTGAAGGCCGGGGTGAATGCGAATCAGTTGCACAAGTGGGTGCGCCTGGAAGAGCAGCGTGAATGTACTGCTGTCGCAAATGCCGATCTTGGGCAAGCACCATCGGCATTCGCGACAGTCGTCACAATCGACGACGCGGCCCCGGCGTTGGTCCCAAGGGGAGCTGTGCCACCCGCATCGGAATCGACGCCACAGCGTGAACCTTCTCGTCCTTCGCCGCGCCCGGCATCGCTGGCGGGCCTGTCGGCGACGCTGCCCAATGGGGATCTCGTTGAGCTCGAGTGTACCGGGCGCGACGCTTCACTCGTGACGGCGATGATCGCAGCATTACGAGCGAGTGATGTCCTCAAGCGGCATGTCCTCTCCGCCTCGCCCCAAGGCGTCCGTAGTATCTGGTTGCGCCACGATCTGCAGACGATGCCGAAGCGCCTGAAGGCCATGGAAGCCAAATCCGCCCAGGAGGGGGTTCGTGATGACCATGGCACAGTTCGTCGCGCTCGAACGCGCCAAGCACGAGCAGGAAGTGCACGATGAACTCGAGTGCGAATGTCCAGCGCTACTGCGGCGCGCAGGATACGTTCTATGTAGGTAGCCTCAAGGAGCACTGTCACGTTAAATTGCTCGCGACGCAATAGCGGGGAGGGAAAGCGCTTGTTCAGAAAACGGACGGAACTTGGGTGATCTCTGTGAAACGCAGCTATGCGGCGAAACGTTCCCCGAGCTGTTTGCGGTAGGGTGAGGCGCGTAGCAGATGTCGCTTGAGCGTGAAGTGCTGTGAGATCGAACCGAAGCTCGATGAGAAAGTCTGCGTGCGTTCAGGATCGCGGAAGCCACGCATGCGTCGCTCGCGTTCACCGGTCGCCGACTGAGGACTGCTTTCGGCCCGATTACTGACCTGAGCGCTGGCTGAGCCGGAACGCGCGACTTGCTTCAAACCTTTGAAGATAAAAGGTTCATCGAAGGAAGCCGTGGAGCTTTAGGGAGCGATTGCGTAGCCTGAGACCTGAGTTTAAGGAGCGCAGGAGGCGGGGTTGTTCGATCGCATGGCACTGCAGGCACTGGCGTGCTGGACGGGTTATCGTTGGGGCGCGTGGAATGGCCGCAAGGTGAAGGCCAGACGCTATCGCTGTAACTGAAGCCGGTGAAGCAAGGTTATGTATCGCGAGCAGTGTGGAGCGTGGTGCCGGCAGATCCATGAGACGACGGTTCGGTGCGTCCGCGATCTCCCGCCGTTCGAGTACCGGGTGGTGCTGCATGTGCCGCGCCACCGGGTTTGGTGCGAGAACTGCCATGGTCCACGTCTGCCAGCCCAGATCGTAGAAGGCAGCCACCGCCTGTACGCTGTCCGCCTGCACCAACTTCTCGCAGGCCTTGGCAGTACCGTCGCACCGTAGTGCGAGCGGGTGTTCCAATTGCATCAGTCGCACATCTACGGGCAGTAGTACTTGAGGTAGCTCATGATCGTGAAAAAAAGTCGACAAGCTCGTGGGGTAGAAGTCTGCACAGTGAATGCGGACCGTCGCCGCGGGAAGCAACGGAAGGCGACTGAGGAAGTGAACCGTCTCGATTCCCCTTAGGGGCGAATCTGGATGTGTGATTCGCTCAGTGCAAGAACAAGCTAGAGCATCAGGGGTGCTGGTACGCCAAGGAGAAACTTATCGTCCTGTTCACGGCCCGATGCTAGAGCGTGTTAGGAACTTTGAAGTACTGACACGGCGTGGACAAGCATAAGCATTGCGAAGACGACGAAATGAAGCCCAGCGAGAGTTTCGGGGAGCCGTTCATAGTCACGTGCGAGACGCCGGAAACGGTTGAGCCAGCCAAAGCTGCGCGCGACCACCCACCGGCGGGGGAGCAGAACGAAACCCTTTTTCGTTTCTTCGAGTTTGATCACCTGAAGGTCAATGCCCTCGTCGAACGCAGCCTGCGCTGGCTCTTTGCCCGTGTATCCCTGATCGGCAAATGCCACCTTGACCGTTCGTCCCGTTACCTGCTGGACCTGCCGCGCAAGCTCCGCTACCTGTGCGCGCTCCTGTTCATTGGCTGGGGTCACGTGCACCGCCAGCAACTGTCCCAGCGTGTCTACTGCAATATGTACCTTACTACCGCGCTTGCGCTTATAACCGTCATAACCCGCACGCGGGCCGCTCTCGCAGGTCGACTGTATCGTGCGGCCATCGAGGATGACCGCGCTGGGCTGTCCCCGACGGCCCTGTGCCACGCGTATCACCGAGCGCAGGTCACTCACCATGCTCTCAAAGCAGCCAGCCTGCAACCAGCGTTGAGTCTGCTGATACACCAGCTCCCACGGCGGGAAATCATTGGGCAGCATCCTCCACGGCGCGCCGGCACGAGCCATCCAGCGCAATGCATCAAACATGTCGCGCAGTTCGTATTTGCGCTGGGGCGCGTCAACGTCCATCAGCGTCAGATACGGCGCCGCGAAACTCCATTCCTCATCCGACACATCAGTCGGATACCCTTTGCGGTCGGTTGTTTTCATCCCGCCAGGATACCAGGTCTCAATCGAAGTTCCTAACACGCTACAAGGGCTTCCCCGTTGAGCACAAGCTCAATCGAGGTTCGCTGTTGATACATGCTGCAATGCCGCGCTGGTGCGTGTGAGAAGGTGAAGGACTGCGGTTCTACAACCGGTCATGTTGGACCAATGGTCCGGACCCTGATGAAAGACGCGCGCAGAGGCCTCATTCTCTAGCCGGGAATGGATATCCCCGCCGTGTTATTCAGGTACGCTCCGCGCGGGTCCAACCCGCTTCACATCACCGCTGGCAGTGCAAAGTGATCGTTTCTATGTGCTCATGATGTCTGCGCCCGTTTCCCGTTGCAGGTTGGCCGACAGCCTCGAATCGGAGTCAGTCTGCCACTGGTTCGAGCTTGAAGTCATCACCATATTTCAGCACAGCCCACGCCAATCTCGCGTTCTTTGCGGCTATCGCGATGGCTGCCCGCCAGTAGCCCCGGCGCTCGACTAGGGTTCGGGCCCATCGGCTGAAGCGATCCTGTTTCTCGCCGAGGTTAGCAATGACAGCGCGGGCACCGTTGACCAGCAGGCCGCGCAGATAGGCGTCACCTGCTTTCGTAATGCTGCCCAGCCGCGCCTTACCGCCGCTGCTATATTGACCGGGCGTAAGTCCGATCCAGGCTGCCACCTGTCGGCCGTTTCTGAAGTCGTGCCCGGCACCAATACTGGCGAGCAGCGCACTTGCCGTGGTTGGGCCGATGCCGCGCAACTGCATCAGCCTCTTGCTACGCGCGTCCTCACGCGCGATCTCAGCGATCGCACGGTCGTATTCGAGCAGGCGATCCTCGATATGGCCGGCATGCTCAAGCAGATCGCTGATACTGCGCTTTGCCCAGCCAGGCAATGTGTCCAGATGTTCCGTGATGTACCTGCGCAATTTGTCCGGGCTCTGTGGCAGCACCACGCCGAATTCCCAGAGCAGGCCTCGCAACCGGTTGTAGGTCGCTGTCCTCTCTTCGACGAAACCTTGTCGTGTCCGATGCAGGCAAAGCGTTGCCTGCTGATGTTCGTCCTTCAGCGGCACAAAACGCATGCTCGGGCGCGTCACCGCTTCGCAGATTGCAGCAGCATCCGCCGCGTCGTTCTTGCCGCGCTTGCCCGACATGCGATAAGGCGCGACAAGATTGGGCGCCATGAGCTTGACCGTATGGCCGTGCCGCTGGAACATGCGGGCCCAGTGATGCGCGCCGGAGCACGCTTCCATGCCAATGAGGCACGCAGGCAACTGTGCGATCAACGTCGCCAGCTGATCGCGCGGAACACGCGGCTTGATCAGCATCGCCTTACCGGTCTCGTCCACACCGTGAACGGCAAATACATTCTTGGCAAGATCGATTCCGACAGTGATAATAGCCATGGACTTCCCCTCTCGCTGGTGTCGATGAACGTTCGCAACTTCATCCTGGCACATTGATGCCGACTCGCGGCTTCCGCCGCAGCCTCGGGACGGGGAAGTCCCTTTCATTCTCTAGGGGCGGTGCTCCGGAAGCAACCCGTATACGGTGCGCGCCATCACATGCTTGGCTTGCGTATCATTGCCGGCCCCACTGCCGTCGTCCCGCCGCCTGTTCGCTGCGCGTACTGGCCTAGGGAAAGTCTGCAAAAGTCCTGGCGTTGACGTCTCGGTGGACTATCCTGGGAGAAGGCAGGTTTAAGGGGTACCTCGATGACACAGCTTGGTCTTGGTCTGGATCTTTCAACGAAACGCACGCGCAAGCGGGAATTTCTCGATGAGATGAGGCGCGTTGTGCCATGGTCGAGGTTGATTGCGTTGATCGAACCGCACTATCCAAGGGGTAAGACTGGAAGGCCGCCGTTTCCTATTGCGACGATGCCGCAGATCCACTTCATGCAGCAGTGGTTTGGTCTGTCAGACCCGGCGATGGAAGAGGCGCTTTATGACGTGCCGCTGTATCGTGAATTTGCTGGGCTGGACGAGGGTATGACGCGTTTGCCGGACGAGAGCACGATTCTCCGGTTCCGTCACCTTCTCGAAACGCACGGCCTGGCTGCGCAGATGCTAACGCTGGTCAATGAGATCCTGAGCGAGAAAGGCTTGATGCTGAAGGTGGGGTCGGCGGTCGACGCTACCTTGATTTCCGCACCCACTTCGACGAAGAACGGCTCTGGTACACGGGACCCGGAAATGCACCAGACGAAGAAGGGAAATCAATGGTACTTCGGGATGAAAGCGCACGTCGGCGTGGACGCAGAGTCGGGCCTGGTCCACACGGTCATCGGCACAGCCGCCAACGTTCATGACATCAATGCGGCCGAAGCGCTGTTGCACGGCCAGGAAATGGATGTGTACGCTGACGCCGGATATCAGGGTATCGAAAAGCGCTGCCAGGTAAGCGCGGTTCGCTGGCATGTCGCGATGCGACCAGGCAGGCGCAGACAACTGGACCTAACCGATCGGCTGGACGCGATATTCGATCAGATTGAACGCCTGAAGGCCGGCATCCGCGCCAAGGTTGAACATCCGTTCCGCGTCCTCAAACAGCAGTTTGGCTATACGAAGACCCGGTACCGGGGGTTGATGAAGAACACCGCCCAGATCACGACACTATTTGCTCTGGGCAACCTGTGGATGGCACGCAAGGCTTTGTGGAACGCTTGAAACGCTCGCAGATTCAGGCCGCGAATCTCGGCAAACAGTGGTCGTCACGCTTCAAAAAGCCAGGCGACCAACCTGCCAGCAGACTCTCATGGCTGATACGACGCAAGTGGCAAACGGCCAACTCTCTGAAAACGAGTTGTGCAGACCTTCCCTAGAAGGTTGGTCAACAGCGGCTGCATTTAGGCCTGGCTCCGAGGATCTTCGGTGCGGTGTAGCGGGTCGACCGTTCTCGTCGTCTGCCATCACCAAGTAGATGAGTACGAGGAGGAATGTCACGAAAAAGCAAAAAAGCGGTTTGGAGGCCGTTCCATGGCTTGACGTCCACATACCAAACCATTCGCCACCGATCATCATGAAAATCACTTGCCACGTCAGGAAACCCAGCGTAAGTCCCGAAATGGCCCACCCTCTGGCCGATAGGAACGTTGCATCGCCATCATGGCGTGCACGCATCAACTTTAGCCCGCCCAACCAGCACAGGGCAGCCGTCCGTATCTGCATCGCAATCGTGGTCATATAGCCATACATGATGGACCTGCGTCCGGCGGATTGACCGATAGAGGGTTCCGTTTTCCGGAAAAGTCGTATCCATTAAAAACACATGACGTACGAAAGCGAAGTTGTGGCGTAATCGGTAATGTTGTCGATGGCCACGACCGAGGTAAGCAGGGCCATTGCGAGTACCATTGCGGCTTTGGAAAGGCGGACTGAGTCAGACTTTCCTATTGTTCTGATTGCACTGCCTCGCGTTAAGGGCGGTTCGGCAACCCAGAAAATTGCTCACGTCAGTCTTCTCATTACAGCGCTCACTGACCTTGCCCCTGTTTGACGTATCCCATAGCCGAGGGAATTCAGGCGGCTCGGTGGGCAGCGAGCCAGTTCTTCTCGAACGTCATAGAGCTGACGTAATCGAGCGTCGAGTGTAGCCGATGGGCATTGTAGAAACCCAGCCAATCAACGATTTCGTCCATCACCGCGCGCCGTGTGGCGAAGTGCCGACCATGCAGGCGACCGACTTTCAGCGAACCCCACAAGCTTTCGGTCGGCGCGTTGTCCCAGCAATCGCCACGGCGGCTCATCGACGAACGCATGCCATATGCTTTCAGCGTGTCCTGAAACAGCCCGCTGCAATACTGGCTGCCCCGGTCGCTGTGCATGATCAGGCCCGGCGGCGGACGCCGTCTGAACCATGCCATGCGCAGCGCGTCAGTGACCAGCTCGGCCTTCATGTGAGGCTGCATCGACCAGCCCACCACCTGCCGGCTGAACAGGTCGATGATGACCGCCAGATAAACCCAGCCTTCTGCAGTCGCGCAGTACGTGATGTCGCTCGTCCAGACCTGATTCGGCGCACTCGTCGTGAAGTTACGCTTCAGCAAGTTCGGCGCGACCGGCAGGTTATGGTTCGAATTCGTCGTCGCGATGAACTTGCGCTTGTGCCGAGCACGAATGCCGTGCCGTGCCATCAGATGGCGAACCCGCTCCTTACCCACGCGCACACCACGTGCAACCAGTTCTTTCGTCATGCGCGGCCAGCCGTACTCACCCTTGACCTGCGCATGGATCGCGCGGATGTTGGCCAGCACGGCATCGTCGCTGATTCGTACCGGGCCGTGCCTCTCCCGGCCCGCTGCAGCCCGCTGACGCCGCTGGTGATACCCGCTCGGGCTGACCTCCAGCAACTCGCACAGCAGCGACGCCGGCCAGCGCTTGTGCTCCCGTTCGATAAAGGCGTACTTCACGGCGATTCTTTCGCAAAGTACGCTGCCGCCTTTTTTAGAATGTCGCGCTCCATCTTCAGTCGCGCATTCTCCGCACGCAGTCGAGCCAGCTCCATCTGCTCCTCGGTTACCGGCTTCGTACCCGGGCCGACCAGCGTTCCTTTTCGGTCCGCCTGCACCCAGTTCGAGATCGTCTGGCTCGACACCCCCAGAATCGCCGACACCGCTGCCAGGCTCTGGCCGGCCTTCACCAGCCGCACCGCCTCCAGCTTGAATTCCAGGGTGTACCGCGCACGCTTCAATTGGCTCATCTTCGTTTCTCCTTGCTGCAGTTTAAACCTCAGCAAGGGATACCTTTTTTAGGGGCAAGCTCACACAAAGATGGCGGGGCGACAGAAGGAGGGCGCACGGATTCATCTCCGGCCCCAAGGGTTCTTATTTCTGGCATTCGCAGTAGTGAGGCGAACAATAGTCCCAGCGCCCCAAAACGACATTCAGTCAGTAATTCGATTTCGTGGAGAGTTGGCGGACGGACGTGCTTTCATGCCCCTGCTAGAGTCTCTTTAGTTCGTCGACTAGTTCATCAACTGTGCGTCGATAAGTTAATGGTGACTTTTCTTTCATGCGTTTGATCGCCTCTACAATTTGCTGGACGGTTGAGGGACTATTATTTTTGAGCTCTTGAATTCCGTCTCTCATGGAGACGAAGCTTTCGTAGTCATCGCGACTGGCAGGGGAAAGAGCGCTTCTTTTATGAGGATCAGTGGAATAGAATTCATCGGCCATGGGTGTCAAGACAGCAAGTATTTCTCCGAGCTGATGGCCGTATGAGTATCGCCTTATAATAGCTCGTTCCTTTTCAGGATCTCTCGCGCCCGTAATGTTCAGATTGAATAGTCCGATTTGACCCACCGCTTCGCCCCATGCAGTTATCCACTGTGAAACGTCACCGGAAAACGGCAATTGGTTCTGAGTCAAAAGTCTGCGGCCCCATTCGGTCCAATCGGACGCAATCTCGGCTGGCGAGATTGGACGCGGTGGTTCTGTTTTCAGTTCCTTGTTCATTTCCAACTCCTTTCGCGACTTCCATGAAACAGTGCCCATGTATGCAATCAGCTCAATCGCGATCAAAAGATCTGTCTGCAGCTTGATGTGACATCGATGGGGTACGCTTTCGGTCCGGTTTTCTTCGACGATTTCGATCTTCCCTGTGTGGCATCGTTCAACTCTACAAAGTTATTTAACTGCCGGCTACCAAAGGCGTCAAGTACAAACCCAGTTGGTGTTCAATCTCGAAGGCCGGTGAGCTTGGATGCCGTCCACGGATGTCTAACCGTCATTACCGCTCAACTGATCACTGCGACACTGCGGCGAACGACATCCCTTCGGCGTTATTTGATTCGCATCAAGACCCACGGCGCGCATAGTCGCCCGGAGATGGGGGCCCGAGTGCAGTGTAGTTCCATTGGAGATATGCTTGCGCTAAGACAATCAGCTCACGCAACCTTCGATACGAGTCGCTGCCCGTGATGTTGGACAGAATTTATCAGCACTGGGCTACAAAATATCGTTCCCTTTAATGTCCTTATAAAGGTGATAGCCGGAACCAGTCACCGAAATTGAGCGGCTACTGAGACTTGCATCCGCGCGGTCAGCCACGGACTCTGTCGAAAGAACGGGTGAGTTCGTGCCGATGGTGAACGCGCTACATGACTTCGCGTTCGCCGTTCCGGCGGCAACTATGTTGAGCTTGCCCCTAAAAAAGGTATCCCTTGCTGAGGTTTAAACTGCAGCAAGGAGAAACGAAGATGAGCCAATTGAAGCGTGCGCGGTACACCCTGGAATTCAAGCTGGAGGCGGTGCGGCTGGTGAAGGCCGGCCAGAGCCTGGCAGCGGTGTCGGCGATTCTGGGGGTGTCGAGCCAGACGATCTCGAACTGGGTGCAGGCGGACCGAAAAGGAACGCTGGTCGGCCCGGGTACGAAGCCGGTAACCGAGGAGCAGATGGAGCTGGCTCGACTGCGTGCGGAGAATGCGCGACTGAAGATGGAGCGCGACATTCTAAAAAAGGCGGCAGCGTACTTTGCGAAAGAATCGCCGTGAAGTACGCCTTTATCGAACGGGAGCACAAGCGCTGGCCGGCGTCGCTGCTGTGCGAGTTGCTGGAGGTCAGCCCGAGCGGGTATCACCAGCGGCGTCAGCGGGCTGCAGCGGGCCGGGAGAGGCACGGCCCGGTACGAATCAGCGACGATGCCGTGCTGGCCAACATCCGCGCGATCCATGCGCAGGTCAAGGGTGAGTACGGCTGGCCGCGCATGACGAAAGAACTGGTTGCACGTGGTGTGCGCGTGGGTAAGGAGCGGGTTCGCCATCTGATGGCACGGCACGGCATTCGTGCTCGGCACAAGCGCAAGTTCATCGCGACGACGAATTCGAACCATAACCTGCCGGTCGCGCCGAACTTGCTGAAGCGTAACTTCACGACGAGTGCGCCGAATCAGGTCTGGACGAGCGACATCACGTACTGCGCGACTGCAGAAGGCTGGGTTTATCTGGCGGTCATCATCGACCTGTTCAGCCGGCAGGTGGTGGGCTGGTCGATGCAGCCTCACATGAAGGCCGAGCTGGTCACTGACGCGCTGCGCATGGCATGGTTCAGACGGCGTCCGCCGCCGGGCCTGATCATGCACAGCGACCGGGGCAGCCAGTATTGCAGCGGGCTGTTTCAGGACACGCTGAAAGCATATGGCATGCGTTCGTCGATGAGCCGCCGTGGCGATTGCTGGGACAACGCGCCGACCGAAAGCTTGTGGGGTTCGCTGAAAGTCGGTCGCCTGCATGGTCGGCACTTCGCCACACGGCGCGCGGTGATGGACGAAATCGTTGATTGGCTGGGTTTCTACAATGCCCATCGGCTACACTCGACGCTCGATTACGTCAGCCCTATGACGTTCGAGAAGAACTGGCTCGCTGCCCACCGAGCCGCCTGAATTCCCTCGGCTATGGGATACGTCAAACAGGGGCAAGGTCAATGTCGCGGGGTGTAGCATGTCGACGCAAACGTGCAATCGATGATACGCGATGGGCCATATTCGGGAAGTTTTCGCCAGAATGATTGTGGGCCGTCGATATGAAAAGAAATCAAGTCAGTCGTCGGGTTGAGCAGCGGCACCTTTCGCTGGAATTCGAGCCGAGGCAGTGGATCTGAAGCGAAGGTGCCTTGGGCACCGCGGCTTCGACCGGATTCCCCCTTGCGCTCTAACTCCTTGAGTCTGAGCGACATCAACGGCATTGTCATGTTGGCCGCTGTAGGCTGGGCTGTGTCCCCCAAAAAGTAGTTATCTTTACAAGCTAACTGTTTCGACCGTGCAAAAAGAATTCCCATGCCCTGTCGCGAGGCGTTTTTTGAGTGTGACGCGATGATGTGCGGGGTTCGTCTGACGCTTGGGAAGGGCGAAGTGCTGTTGGATCGGATCGGTCGATTCGGTCCTTTTGGTAGCGATTTGGCTCTAAATGGATTTCTCGCAAAAAAGGTAATTGGGCGTTATAGAAACATTCTTAGATATTACCGATTGATCTGCGGTAGTTTTACGCTGCTTCAATGTATTTTCACTATCGGCCTGGCGTCCATCGCAAGGTGGCAATGGCCATTTTGTTACATCTAAGACGGGCGGATGTCGGGAGCGCGACAAAGCGACGGCGGAAATCGTTGGGAACGGGGACTGGGCGTCTCTTTCTCATGACGTGCAAATTGCTCGAATGTGGCGCGGCACCTCGCCATAAGGAAATCTGCTATGCATCACAAAATGCGACCGACCTCGGACGCTTGATGCCAGTGTTCGTCGAAGCGATACCGCGGATCCGCGGCAAACGGAGGCGGCTGCTGTCCAAGCCGCGCATTGCCCGCCAATCGCAATTGCTTTCTTACTCACTGCTCGTCTCCGTTTTCGCAACACCAATTAACCATGTCGCGTGACCGCGGTGACGTATCGTGGAAACTGGTCAATTGCTGCACTGCCGGAACTTTTGAATGTTGCTGAGCATATCCGCGGCACATTTGATTGAAGACAACGAGCGGCTAGGGAGTCGGCGAGACACTCGCAAGCATGAAGTGCGTTTGGCACGCCTGCTTGCGAGTAGGTACACCTCACCCATGCAGGGCGGCAGTCGCTCAACTGCACGCCGCAACGATCTATCCAATTGGACATGCACAGATGGGCCAAGTTACTCGTTATATGCTGCTGACCGGCGCCAGCCGCGGTATCGGTCATGCCACAGTTAAGCTTTTTCAGGAGAACAACTGGGAAGTGTTCACTGTCTCCCGGCGGCCGTTCTCGGACAGTTGCAAGTGGCCTGCTGCGCGCGAAGCGCACATACAGGCAGACCTCGCGGACCTAGATAGTATCGACCGAATCGCTTTGGAAGTCAGGCGACGGCTACCTAATGGACAGTTACACGCGCTCGTCAACAATGCTGGCGTCTCTCCTAAAGGCGAGGACAGATCGCGCCTCGGAGTTCTCAAGAGCGATCTTCGGACTTGGATGACTGTTCTTAACGTGAATTTGGTATCCAACGCATTACTGGCGCGATCGTTGTTCCCAGAGTTGGTCCGAGGAAACGGGGCCATTGCCAACGTAACATCGATCGCCGGGGTGAAGGTTCATCCTTTCGCAGGTACTGCGTACGCAGCCTCAAAGGCTGCGCTCGCAGCTCTAACGCGGGAAATGGCGCACGAGTTTGGCCCGAAGGGTGTACGCGTCAACGCTATTGCTCCGGGAGAAATTGATACCTCAATCCTGTCGCCCGGCACAGAGGAGATCGTGGATCACGGAATTCCTATGCGTCGTCTCGGGGATCCGGCCGAGGTCGCACGAGTAATCTACTTCCTCTGTACTGAGGCCTCATCGTACATCAACGGAGCAGAGTTGCACGTCAATGGAGGACAGCATGTCTGACGTCATGCGACAGCACGTGAAGACCGACGCCTAGGAACCGTCGTCGGAAAGGCTCCATAGCAAGGGAAGAGAGGGCCTCGTCGTGTGCCGACCAGTCGGTCTGATGGAGATGGTCCATGTTTGCAGCGCGCCCTGAAGATGGTCCCTTGCGCTCCGACGCTGCTAAGTGATCGTCTTCTACTGCGCGGCGGTTTCGATTGGCATTCAAATGATGTGAGAGCGGTGACATATGACATACCGAATGTTCTATCGTGAGAGACTATTAAGAAGTTTCGGTATCTGATACGCGTCCGACTTTCCAATACTAAAGTACATTTCCATGCCGACTAGACTGCGCGGGGCATCTCGACTTGTCCACATTAGCATGAACTTTCCGCCGCGTAACGGAGGATCGTCCATCACCTCAGAACCTCTGCAAACTTCCGTTTAGTGGGTTGGGGTAGGGCGCACATCCAACGAATAAGCGTTCTCCTTGTTCTACTGTCCGAATTCCCGTCTCTGCCGCCTCCGACGCCGGCCAGCGCTTGTGCTCCCGTTCGATAAAGGCGTACTTCACGGCGATTCTTTCGCAAAGTACGCTGCCGCCTTTTTTAGAATGTCGCGCTCCATCTTCAGTCGCGCATTCTCCGCACGCAGTCGAGCCAGCTCCATCTGCTCCTCGGTTACCGGCTTCGTACCCGGGCCGACCAGCGTTCCTTTTCGGTCCGCCTGCACCCAGTTCGAGATCGTCTGGCTCGACACCCCCAGAATCGCCGACACCGCTGCCAGGCTCTGGCCGGCCTTCACCAGCCGCACCGCCTCCAGCTTGAATTCCAGGGTGTACCGCGCACGCTTCAATTGGCTCATCTTCGTTTCTCCTTGCTGCAGTTTAAACCTCAGCAAGGGATACCTTTTTTAGGGGCAAGCTCACACCGGGTGGTATTACAGCGGGTACGGGAATGGGTGATGCCCGCGTTAGACGCGCACGCTGCTGAAGAAACCGGTTACTACTGGATTATTGACGACACCGGTTTTCCAAAGAAGGGGCGTCATTCGGTCGGGGTGGCACGTCAGTACTGTGGGCAACTTGGCAAACAGGACAACTGTCAGGTCGCCGTGAGCCTGTCGATCGCGACGCAACGTGGCAGCCTGCCGATTGCCTGGCAGCTGTATGTCCCCAAGGAATGGATTGAAGACCGGGAACGTGCCCGTCATGCGGGCATTCCCGACGATCTGGCTTTCGAGACCAAGCCCCAGATTGCGTTGACCTAACTTCGTGAGGCTATAGCATCCGGCGTTGCCCCGGGCATCGTGCTGGCCGATGCCGGGTACGGCGACGAAACCGCTTTCCGGGATGGGGTAACTGAACTGGGTTTGTTGTACGCGGTAGGGATACGGCCTGGCACCTCTGTGTGGGCGCACGGTACGGCGCCACTTCCACCCAGGCAATGGAGCGGGCGCGGCAAGCCACCGACATTGTTGCGCCGTGGGCCCGGCCACGAACCGATCGCGGTAAAGGAACTGGCCATCCAATTGCCCGTGAACGCCTGGCAAACCGTCACCTGGCGGGAAGGCAGCAACGCAGCACTTTCCTCTCGCTTTGCCGCCGTGCGGGTTCGTCCCGCACATCGCGACTATTGGCGAAGTACCGTTCGCGACGAAGAATGGCTGCTCATTGAATGGCCTGATGGCGATACGGAGCCGCTCAAATACTTTCTCACTACCGCCCCCGAAGAGGCGACCCTCGAGCAGCTCGTGTTCGTGACCAAGATGCGCTGGCGCATCGAGCGCGACTATCAGGACCCGAAACAGGAGTTCGGGCTCGGCCATTACGAAGGGCGAGGCTGGCGTGGCTTCCACCACCACGCCACGCTGAGTATCGCTGCATATGGGTTTCTGATGGCTCAGCGACTCAGGATGCGCTCGGATGAGCGCGATAAAAAAACTTCCCGGAACGCGCGCTGCCTGCCCTTCCCCCAGATTACATCCCTCGGGGCAGTCCAGCGCGCTCAACGCCACGTTCCTGATTCCATTACCACGCTGCGTATTCTGCTTGAACTACGGCTCATGCAACGATGGCACTCTTCCTCTGCGGGGAAATTACGGGCGGCATTGACAAGAACTAGGCGCGCAGGCAGGGCAACATGTGCCCTCGGTCACAATTCGGGGTGCTCGCAGGGCTGCGGATCCAACTCTCAAACGGGCTCAGTGCACCAGATGATGGGCCGACGTCGACCACCGCTGCCTCGTAAGCGTATTCCTTCTCCGATCCGCCCGCAGCAGTCGTGCGCTTCATCCTTCGGGGTCGGGCAAAACCCGATGAATCACTCTCAAGAGTTGGAGCCTCCACAAAATCCGGGGCGGTTCACTTCGCTATGAAAGTACCCATAGAGGAACTCAGCGAACACAAGGAACGCTACCTTACGACGCAGCGAGGAATCGCAGTCAGAGTGACATCCATGAAGCTCCATAGAACGCCAGAGCTGCAAGTTCCGCGATCACGTCAAAGCCAATAAAAAAGCCGCCGACCGGAGTGTGACCGATGTCGAGTCTCTGATTCTTTCATGGATTTTTTGAACATGTCGTTGTGGCCCCGCTCAAATGGTTTGTCTGCTTTTGCTGCCGAATGATAGCAGCAGACAGGATCAGTCGCGCCACTTAGACCACTGTCTGAATTCCCGGCGCCCCCTATCGGTAGCGACACAAATTGTCGGAATTGTCCGGTTTGTCTGTTGATGCTATCGGTGAATGGGCTTTAAGGGCTTTCGAGGTTCCACTTGCTATTGGCGTTGGCTTGTTGGCATAGATTTCGCGTACGAGTATGCGGTTAGGCTAATCTTGTGGGAGTGGGGTTATGCGTAAATAATCCAACTGCTAGGCTTATCCAATGTCGGCGTGACCTGTATTTGCGCAAAATTGATAATTGGTGCCGCTATGTGAAGGAGATCACTTCAGTTTTGAGCGCATTTATGCGATTTTTGGGTACAATTGATGGCGCTTAATATGTGGCAACTTCGCTTAATAAGTAAAAAGGCATCAAGATTCGCGAATTTCGTTTTGAGATGGCGCGATATAACGTTGGAGCTTTGATGAAAAAATTCCTGAAGGCCATTTTAATTTCGTGGTGTTTTTCGGCCTGTTCATTTTTATATGCTGCCGAATTCAGGGTCGATTTTGGTTCCCCGCAAAAATGCGTTCAATCGTTGGGTGCAATTAGAACTGCAATGGGCGATGCGATGTCGCTCACGAATATCCCTGGCAATAAAACCTTGTATCAATTAAGACTCGATGCATCAAATATTGGCGAGGGGATTGTAATTGAAATAATTGGAGTTGGTCCCAATAACCCATTCTCAAATCCAGATGTTAGGTTTGTGATGAACCCATCCGATTTGTACCTAACAGGGTTTATCGTTGGGGGTATATTTTACCGATTTTCTAATTTTTCGCACACGGCCAGCGGAAGAGTACAGGTGAATGCGCCACGGCGTTTGGTAGATTTCACGGTAGATATGACAGGAGATTCTAGCTATCTCTCGTTGGCAAGGAGTGCCGGAGTAAGCGCGGATAGAACAGATTTGTCAATCGATAGATATTCACTGATGAAGGGGTATAGGGATCTAATGAATCATGTTTCTTCGACTAGTACGATAAACGAAGCGGAGGCAAGGGCCTTGCTATCGTACGCAACAGTCTTTTGCGTGGTGATTTTTAATGGGCAGTTAATTTTGAATTTTTACTAGGATGTGCGAAATGTCGGCCAAAAAAAATGTTCTTTGTATTTCGATGGTAGGTGTGATGTTGGCATCTGGTTTGGTATTTGGTGGGGGATATTATCAAATGGGGTATATTTATAGTCCAAAAGTAAATCTTCAGGGTGGGGAGTGTGAGATTGGCCTCGCAAGCTCTCAATCGGCCTCTCGTTTCAATGGGGGAAATGGTCGTGCGACGCAAGCATTCGTCAATCTATGCTGGATATCGCCAGGCACGCTCACGCAATCGAATCGAGAGTCAAAGTGACATTTGAAGGGCGTGGGACCTATTCGAAGCCCATTTATTCGATTCGAATTTTGGAAAACCATAGTAGCGCACGGCATCAGACCGGTAATGCCGCACCTTGGATCGCCCGGCGCGGACTTTGTCAAATTGAAGATCGAGTCCATTAGATCGGCAGGATGAAGAAGAGTCAATCGTCTTACAAGGTTTGCGCTTCCCGGCCGCGGTGATCGGCTCCGCGGTACGCTGTATCACCGCTTCAATCTGAGCCTGCGCGAGGTCGAGGTGCTACGTATCTGTAAGCAATGCCTCACCCTTGCAATTACCCTTGGCCAGGCACTCGACTTCCGGCGCGTGCAGCGCATACAGCTTATTTTTGTCCTTCGTCTTCTGCGTCAGGATTCGCTTCGTGCGGGCAATCAGTTCCTGCAGCTCAGCTCGCCTGTTATCAACCACCGTGTCGAGTTGCCGTTCGACATCGCGCATGACGCGGCCGACACGCGAGCGCAGGGTGCGCACTGCCTTGCTCATCCGCCGGTACTGCTTCGCGTGCGCGTAGCGGCTGATCTGGGTGGCCAGGCGTGGTGCTTCGCGGTTGTAGTTCTGACGCAGTTTCAGGCCGTGCCGCGCAGCGGCCTTCACGAGGTGTTCACGACAGCGCTCCAGCAGTCGCGAGTCAGTCGGATGTGCGATCGCCTTGGGTATCACGGTCGTATCAACGATTACGCGTTTCGCGCTCGACGCCTTGATCACTCCGGCACGCTTCGCCGCGTCGATCGTCTCGGCGAGCAACTCCTCGACACCGGCTTCTCCCAACCGTTTGCGCCATCGCGTGAGGCTGGACGGATCGATCGGCGGTTCGGCCTGCAAGTACGTCTCGCCCGTAAAAACCTGCCAGTACGGGTTCTCAACCCATTGCCACACAACATCCTCGTCCGAGAGGTCGAAGGCGTGCTGCAGATACAGCAGACCAGCGATCAGTCGAGGCGAACTCGCAGGTCTGCCTTTACCCGAAACGAAACTCGCGCTCATCGATGCACTGAGCCGCTCCCAATTGATCAGCTCGGCCAGCCGTACCAGTGGATGCTTGAGATTGATCTGTTCGCGCAGTGGATGCCGGAACAAATCCTTCTCCGTTACAGGCGCCTTCGGACCCATCTAAACCTCGTCAGAATTTGCAGGCTATACCCAGCAATATGCCAGGTCTCTGCAATTCCAACAACACGATTTCCGCCGGAAACCCCCAACGCTTAAGGCTCTACGGTTTGTTCAGGCTGGACTACTTACCATGGCCGCGTGAGGCCAGCCTCAACTTCATCCCGATCGCAGCAGCCGAGTGCCTCCGTTTCTTCGATTCGGTGGCTGCGACGGATCGCGCCACATACCCATAAGGATCAAGCGAGACTGCCGTCGCCTTGGCAGCCCCATGTCGCCCCAAAAGAACGTTGGCACCTTCGCGCAGTGACGGGTCTTGGATTTCGACTTGAACGACGCCTGGAAGAAGTTGATGTAGAGCGGCGAAACCTGCTAAAGGGGGCAAGGATTTCCGTGGCCGTCCAGACCTTGGCGCCTTCCGTAGCCGACCAAGCGGCGAACGATAGCGCCATTCTTCTGCTAGACCCACGCCTCGTCGTTCTTCTTGTATGCACGCGACCGCGTAAGCTCGATACCCGTCGGTTTGCAGAAGTCGCACACCGTCTCGTTCATGAAGGCGCTATCGTTGTCGCAATCTAGACCGCGCAGGGCAAACGGCAATGCACCGCGGACCTGTCTGATATGCTCCAGAACGAATGCGCCTCTGCGAAACGGCATGACCAGGCATTCGGTCCATCCCGTCGCGATATCAGTCATCACAAGCGTGTGCACGAGCTCGCTGTCGACCTTGCCGCCACCACAATGCGGCACGAAATCGATCTCGAAATAACCGGGTAGATGACCTGCGGTCGGACTCCGCTTTCTCACGTTCACCGACACACCGCGGACGGCGCTGCCGGCACCGAATTGTAGCCTGTCGTCCATTAGAATCATCGCTGCTGCTTGTTTCCCAAAGGCGGCACGGAGAGAGCAGGAGAATGATTGAGAGATTTTCTGGTGAAACGGGCAAACGCCTGCGTATTGAAGCCTTCACGGGCCAGAAGCTCGTCGGCGGCGACAAAGACCTGGCCGACATGGCCGAACTGATTCAGGTCAAGACTTGCGACGTTGTCATCCACCAGGACGCCACCGACAACGACGTGCATTTCATCATCACCGGCGCGTTCGACATCGTCGTCAACCCTACGCCGATCCGCCGGCGGTTCCCCGGCGATTCGGTCGGAGAGATGGCAGCCGTTGAGCCGATCCAGAAACGGTCTGCGACGGTTCGTGAGGCAGAGGATTCCCTTGTCGCGAAAATCACGGAACAGCAACTGAGCGAGCTCGGCAGCCGCTATCCAGACATCCGACGCCGGATGGCAAAAGAACTCTGGAAACGCCTGATCTGGGCGCAACCAGATCGCAAACGCGAAGTGCGACAAAATCCGCGTTTTCGTGATTTCGAGCGCTGAGGCGCTTGACGTCTCGCACCTGCTGCAATCCATGTTCGCACACGACAAGTTCCTGACCGTGCCATGGAACCAGGGGGTGTTCAAGGTCGCAAACCATACGTGCGACGATATCGAACGTGAGCTGGTTTAGTGCGATTTAGCGGTGGCGATTGCACATGGCGACGACGTCACCAATGCCCGCGTCACTGAATGGTCGGCGCCCGCGCGATAACGTCGTTTTCGAGCTTGGTCTATTCATGGGACGCCTCGGCCCCAAGCGCGCAATCCGGATGGAACCGCGCGGCGAGGGCGTCAAGCTTCCAAGCGACATGGCGGCGTGACGACAATCCGCTACGTCTACGGCGAAAAGAACGATCAGAGGCGAAGTTTGGCCCGGCTGCGACTGCGCTCCGCAAGCACATCATCAGCCTTGGAACGATTTCCTAAATATCCCCGAATCGATCTCGAAGCCGAAGGTGGGTCGTGCCACCGCCAACGTAGTATTCGACTTCAGCTTGGGGGCAAACAAGTGGGGAATATCAATGGCTCTGACCGACGATTTGAAGAAATGGGTTGGTGAAACGTTCACTGGTGAGTGGGAAGTTCAAGAGAGTACTGGTATAAGAATACGTCGGCAGCCCGATGTGCGCTAAAATTGCCTCTGCCGTCCTCGACATTACAACTCGCGTCACCGCTGATGTCTACAACATGTTGGCTGACCAGTCGAGGTAGACGAATGGCGTTGACATGTGGGCTCCAGAGTATTGGGGGACATGGGAGTCTGGACATACACATCGACGTGGAAAGGGCAGTCCAGCCATTGCTAGCATCTCATGGTTGGCACGTGCCGTACGGGCAATCTCAATTTTTGGTATTTCTGGTCTCAGGAAACGGGCCGAATCTCACCAATTCCTTTTCTCTGGAACGGCGCTTTTGATCAGATCACGATGATTTTTGCCCAAGTTATGCATTTCGGATGCGCCGACAGGCTGTTTTCGCTTCGCGCCAGCGCAAACTTTGGTCGGAGTTAAATTCTCGAAACGCTCAAGCTACATTGTGCCTACGCATCGCGCCAAGCGGCGTCGCGCGACCACGCGACACACGCGGCATAACCGCTCAGGGCACGAAGCCAAACTGCGTCGAGATTCGCAATCTGGTCGCGATTGCACACACTCTCCTCGGAAACTACGATGCTTGGCTCGTGCTGGCTGTCGCCAAGTACAGAAAACCATGTCATGCCTCCTCCGATGCCGACGCCACGTGCCTTCAACACCGCTTCCTTTGCCGTCCATACGTCATAAAATGCGTCGGTTCGTCTGTGCATCGGCAAAGCGCTCACGTGTGCCTCGTCGCGCGGCGCAAACACCGCTGACGCGAGCTTCCTCCAGTTGAGGTCATTGCGAGCAAATTCGATATCGACACCAACCGTCCGTCGCCGCGCAATTGCGACCAGACCATACTGCTCGGAATGCGAAACGTTGAAGTCGAGTTGCCGACCGGGGCCCCCTTGTATCCACTTATCGAGACGCGGTCGACCACCGGTGTCTAGCTCGAAACGCAATTCACTTGCCTTCAAATCTGTTCGTTCGGCCAGCAACTGACGCAGCACGACGCGCGTGATGGCACAACGCAGCGCATCGTCGCGGCGTCGGAAGCGCGCGACCTTTTCACGCTCATCGTCCGAGAGTGGAGCGAATGCGGGACAGTCGAGCGTCGCGCGAAAATCGAAGGTGATGAAAAAGATCTCAATATCTGCTGCCGAAGCACGTGGTACAGCGAGCTCGCGCACATCGAAAGCCGACTTTGCTAGGACAGTCATCAATTCGCTCCGATAGTGACAGTACTCTTGACGAGCGAAGCCGCGCCGCAGCGCCGACATGTGCTTCGCGATATTTTCAACGCGCTGCTCTGGATGGTGCGGGCCGGTGCATCTTGGCGCATGCTCTCGACCAGCTTCCCGCCGTACGAAATGTGCGAGTGCGACGATTGCTATCCGTCGCGCGCGGCGATTGGGGGCCGTGCCAGCTGTTCGCTGCGAGAACCGAATACGTCAAGGGCGCTCCTTGGATGATAACGGATCCACGGCCATGCCATCTCGATCCGTAGTGCCCGCACTCTCCGATTGCCTTGATTGCTGATGCCTGGGTGACCTGGCTCTCACCACTGTCACGAGGCTTAAACCGCCGCCAGAACAGTTCCAGTGCCAGTCGCGAGCCACCAACGGCCCCAATGCCACTCAGGCGTTTGAGGCGATCGATTCGCTTCCGCTCGGCTTCGGGAGGCTCCCGAGCGTCTCCTTTTCCAGTGTCGCCAGTTACTGCTTAAGGAGCACCAGTTGTTCGCATTCGCGCAACAGCCGTCGCTGAAGTTCCAGTGGTAGTGGCGTACCGTCGTGGCACCGTACCTCGCCGCGTGCCAGACGTGCGGTGAATTTCCGGCTGTCGACTCGACCCCAGTAACCGAGCGTGACCAGTAGCTTGCACGTGCGCCGCCGGTGTTGCGGGACTTCCCTCTGCAGTTGCCCACGGTCGCGTATGACGTTGCACGACGTCTCATCGTGCCGCAACGGCACACGGATCGCGTGCATGCGATCCCGTTTGCCATGCGGCCAACACACGCAGGTTGATGGCCAGCACGATTACTTCCATTCGGTGCGTCTTGTCGCGCCACTTCTGGTGTTCAACAGAGATGCTCGCGGGATCGACAAGACAGCATTCGATCCCTCGACCTTGCAAGGCATGACGGATCCAGAACGCGTCCTGGCCGGTCTCATAGCTTAGGGCAATCCATAGTTCATCTGGCAACGCCCATTTCTGCCGCTGCTGTCCAATCAGGGACAGCGCCGCCTACAGACGTGATGCAGCCCGTGACTGCGTGACCGTATGCACGGCTGGCCGATCTTAGCTAGCTGGCCACCCCATCTCAGCGTTCGATTGCTTGATAAACTCTTTAAGACTGCAATATGCGCACCCGATCGGCGCTCCGTCAATTGACTGGCAGCAAGGTTCGCCAAGAGCGTCTTGTGCTTGATCGCAGACATACTAGGCTTCCTGTCTTCCGCGTAGCGTAACGGAGTCGGAAAAGCGACCACAACGACTGCAGATGGCGCCTCCCTGCAGAACGGGCGTACCCTCGCGAGGTGGTAACGATCGCGCGACTTCATACCCGCGACCATGCGTCTTGGGCTCGGTGCACTAGATAATCGGCCGACCTCAACCAGCGCCGCCTCGTATTCGTACTCCTTCTCGGATCCGCCCGCAGAAGTCGTTCGATTCATGCTTCTGGGTCGGGCACTACCGGATGAATAACTCCCCACGCTCTGGAGCTTCCGCCAAATTCGGTGCCGCTCAAAGTCTCAGAAACTGGGCGATATTAGAAAATCGCTAGGACATCGAAAAAACATTTGATGTCAATGCGGTGCACGATCGGTGGCATGATGGTACCCATTCCGTACCGGCCGCAGTGTCTGATTTGCTTGTGCGTGCACAAGGTTTTCACTGATAGGGGCGCATTCGTGCGTTGGCGGGCGAATTCCAGAAGGTCGGGTACTTTATTCGGGTTTGCAAAAGTAGTTGCGTTGCCTTGGCTACGTCGCTGATCGGCGCAAATGCATGAGCGGTGGTTTGGCTGGAGCAAAGGGGCAGAGATACATCTGCGGGCGGGAATCGTGATGAAGCGGTGCGCTCAGCTTCTTCTCGCAGATAGGCGTCAACTTGATGCGGATGCGAACGCTTGCCATTCTGGCGTGTACGAGAGAAATCGCGACATCAGCAGCACCGGACCTTTGTTCGTGAGTCGCTGGGAACTCGTCAACGCGCCGGCTGTGTCAAATAGCGAGCGCGTGTTCACGAACCCACATTCAGCGGCAGCATTGCCTTCGATGCTTTCCGTGGCGATGTCGTCATAACGGCGGCACGCTTGGCCAAATGACTTCGGTCTTGGCTGGGAGATTAAGATGTTAAATCGTATTCCCTTGGCGCGCCCGGATCATGGGGCGAATAATCGGTTAGCCTTATCAAAGGTGTCTAGCGTTATTGTCGGTAGCGGTACGCTAGCCATTAGGTGTGCTCAGCTAGCCCAAGAAATGGGGCACGTGATCCGCGCGGTGCTTTGTGCGGACTCCCGGTTTTCCGAGTGGGCCACCGGTGCCAATATCCTATGTTGTAGCAGCGTCGACGAGCTCTCGACATTTATAGATATTGAGCCCGTTGAATATATATTTTCTGTCGCCAATCCGTTCATATTGCCAGTGGGTGTGCTTAGGCAGGCACGTCAAGGCGCTTTCAATTATCATGATGGACCCCTCCCTCAATATGCGGGAACTCATGCCACTTCTTGGGCGTTGCTTGCTGGTGAAAGCGAATATGCAATTACCTGGCATTGTATGGATCAAGGCGTCGATACTGGTGATGTGGTCGTTCGGCGTCAGGTTTTAATAACGCCGACCGACACTGCATTCACCCTAAACATTAGATGTTATGAGGCTGCTATCGAGGGGTTCCGTGAGTTGCTAATTGGATTGACCGACGCGGCCCTCGATATACGTCCGCAAAGGCTGCTGGACAGGAGCTACTTTCCGAGATATCGAAGGCCCGATGTTGGGGGCTGTTTACGTTGGGATCGATCTGCGGAAGATTTGTCTGCAATGGTGCGGGCCTTGGATTTCGGAACAAATTATCCAAATCCGTTGGGAATGCCAAAGGTTATCTTGGTCGATGATCTTGTGGCAGTCAAACGCGTAAAGGTTCTGGATCGATGCTCGGATGAGCTTCCGGGTTCCTTGCTGGGGATCCACCGTTGGCATTGGCGTGTCGCGACAGCTACGCAAGATGTCGATGTTTGGTTTTCTGGTCCGGACGGTCAATCTATTGACGCGTCGGCGCTCGCGAAGCATCACGGTCTGGATATAGGAGACCGTCTTCACATATTCGGTGTAGAACAGGCGTCGAGCATTACTTCCGAGCTCGAAATGTTAGCCGTGCAAGAGTCATTTTGGCGCCAGCGGCTTGCCGGGTTCAGATCGTTGCAGCTTCCCTTTTTTTCGTCGTCGGCTTTGGCCATGACGAAATGGCAGTCCAGTTCGGAGAATGCTTTTAGCGTTTTGGCTGAATTGGCGCCGATCGAGCGCATGGTACACATAGCGGTCGGCTGGCTAATCTATCTTGCCCGCATCTCAGGTGAATCTGAGCTTCAGTTGGGATGGAGTCCTACGCTCAGCGTATCGGGAGTTGCATCGGAAGCAACAGGGTTGCATATTGCCGCAGTCGTGCCGATGAAAATTGTAGTTGATCTCGATGATGCTTTTGCAGAGGTGCGTAGGACAGTTGAGACCGAATTCGCTCTGCTTCGAGCACACAAAAGTTTTGCTGGGGATCTCGTTGCACGCTACCCGGCGTTAAAGAACATAGAGGCACTTCGATCGCGGTGCCCGTGGCCGATTGGTATCACGATAAGGGAAGGTGCTTCTTCGCATGAGCTGGGATCAGCGCCGAATTCTGGAATACCTCGCTCGGGCAACGTGCTGACGCTTGAAGTGTGCTCTTTGGACGGTAGCTTTCGATGGCACTTCGACAGAAGCCGCTTGGCACCGGAGAATGTCGAACGTATTACACAGCATTTGGAACAATTGTTGGGTGCTGTGATGGCCGAGCCCCGGCAGCCGGTGGGCCGCATCGACATCCTGCCGGCGGCGGAGCGCGGGTATCTGCTGGAGGAGCTGAACCGCACGGAGGCGGCGTATCCGTCGGAGCGGTGCATCCATGAGCTGTTCGAGGCGCAGGTGCGGCGGGCACCGGAGGCGGTGGCGCTGGTGCATGAGAGCGAGAGACTGAGCTATGGCGAGCTCAACGCGCGGGCCAACCGGCTGGCGCACCATCTGATCGCACTCGGAGTCAGGCCGGATCAGCCGGTGGGGATCTGCGTGGAGCGCAGCGCGGCGATGGTGGTGGGGCTGCTGGCGATCCTGAAGGCGGGGGGCGCATATGTGCCGCTGGATGCGGCGTATCCGGGGGCGCGGCTGCGGCAGATTGTGGGGGAGGCGGCGCCGCGGCTGGTGCTGGCCGATGGGGCGGGGCGTGCGGCGCTGGGCGAGGAGGCGCTCGCTGGCGTGGGGCTGGTGGAGCTGGAGGCGGGGTCACCGGCGTGGGCCGGGCAGCCGTCATCGGATCCGGATGCGCGCGCGCTGGGCCTGGGTCCGCACCATCTGGCCTATGTGATCTACACGTCGGGCTCCACCGGCACGCCCAAGGGCGTGATGGTCGAGCACAGAAACCTGTTGAATTATTTGCAATGGTCACATCGCAGTTATTACGAAGAAGCGTTGAATGGTTCGCCGATATTACATTCGTTGAGCTTTGACGGCATCGTTACAACCTTATTCGGGCCCCTGTTGGCAGGTGCAGCGCTGTATCTTCCCAAACCTGCTTTTGAAATTGATTTACTTTCTGCTGCTAACGATGGTCGGGTCTACGATTTGATCAAGCTGACGCCTTCGCACCTGAGCCTGTTAAACAGGCAACTGGAGTGTTACGAAGGTCCGGCTCCGACTAAGGCACTGATGGTTGGTGGGGAACCGTTAGTACCTGCGGATATTCAGTTTTGGCGAAAGCGTTTCCCGCATGTGCGTCTGATCAATCACTTCGGTCCTACAGAAGCGACAGTTGGAAGCGTCACATTCGAAATATCCAAAGTTATCGATGGATCCGCCTCTATCCCGATCGGCCGTCCGATTGCGAACACGCGGGTGTACGTGCTGGACGGTCATGGCGAGCCGGTGCCGTTCGGGGCGGTGGGTGAGCTCTACATTGGCGGGGCGGGGGGTCGCGCGGGGCTATCTGAACCGCCCCGAGCTGACAGCCGAGCGGTTCATCGCCAGTCCCTTTGTGGAGGGCGATCGGCTGTATCGCACGGGGGATCTGGCGCGGTACCTGCCGGATGGCAATCTGGAGTTTCTGGGGCGCATCGACGAGCAGGTCAAGATCCGGGGCTTTCGCATCGAGCCGGGCGAGGTGGCCGCGCACCTGTGCGCACATGCATGGGTGCGCGAGGCGGTGGTGGTGGCGCGCGAGGAGCGGGCCGGCGAGCCGCAGCTGGTGGCCTATGTGGTGGCCGCACAGGAGGCGCAGGAAGCGCAGCTTGCGGCGACGCTGCGCGCGCATCTGGCGGGGCAGCTGCCGGACTACATGGTGCCGGCGGCGTTCGTGCCGCTGGGGGCGCTGCCGCTGACGGTCAACGGCAAGCTGGACCGGCGGGCGCTGCCTGCGCCGCAGGACGATGCGTATGCGCGGCGGGGGCTACGAGGCGCCGCGCGGGGAGCTCGAGACGGTGCTGGCGCAGCTGTGGGCGGAGCTGCTGGGTCTGGAGCGGGTCGGTCGGCATGACCACTTCTTCGAGCTGGGCGGCCATTCGCTGCTGGCCGTGCAACTGATGGAGCGGCTGCGGCAGCGCTCGCTGGGAGTAGAGGTGCGCGCGCTGTTCGCGCGGCCGGTGCTGGCCGATCTGGCGGCCAGCCTGGGCAGCCATCAGGAGGTCGCGGTCCCCGCCAACCTGATTACCGCGCACAGTACGGCGATCACCCCCGGGATGCTGCCGCTCATCGGGCTGAGCCGGGCGGAGATCGACCGGGTGGTGGCCACGGTGCCCGGGGGCTGGCCAACATCCGAGACATCTATGCTCTCTCGCCGCTGCAGGAGGGCATCCTGTTCCATCACCTGCTGGCCAGCCAGGGCGATCCATACCTGCTGGTCTCGCAGATGGCATTTGCCGGTCGTGGCCAGCTGGAGCGCTATCTGGCGGCAGTGCAGCGGGTGGTGGACCGGCACGATATCCTGCGCACGTCGTTTGTGTGGGAGGGGCTGTCCGCTCCGGCGCAGGTGGTGTGGCGCCAGGCGCGGCTGGAGGTGGTGGAGGTTGAACTGGACGAGGCGGAGGGGCCGGCTCCCGAGCAGCTGCGGCGCCGGTTCGATCCGCGCGGGCAGCGCATCGATCTGGGGCGGGCGCCACTGATACGGTGTGTGACGGCCCGGGAGCCGGACAGCGGGCGCTGGCTGCTGCTGGAGCTGCAGCATCATCTGATCGGCGATCACACCACCTCAGAGGTAATGCATGCGGAGGTCCGGAGCGTGCTGGGAGGACGCGGGCACGAGCTGGCCGAGCCGCAGCCATTCCGTAACCTGATAGCGCAGGCGCGGCTGGGTGTGGGAGAGCAGGCGCATGAGCAGTTCTTCCGGGAGATGCTCTCGGAGATTGGCGGGCCGACGCTGCCGTTCGGGCTGGGCGAGGTGCGCGGCGAGGGCAGCGGGGTGGACGAGGCGCGGCGGCAGTTGCCGCAGGCGCTTAACGACCGGCTGCGGCAGCAGGCGCGGCGGCTGGGGGTGAGCGTGGCCAGCCTGTGCCATCTGGCGTGGGCGCAGGTGGTGGCGCGCAGCAGCGGCCGCGAGCAGGTGGTGTTCGGCACGGTGCTGTTCGGGCGCATGCATGGTGGCACGGGCGCGGACCGGGCGATGGGCCTGTTCATGAACACGCTGCCGGTGCGGCTCGACGTGGATGGAACCGGGGTCGAGGAGAGTGTGCGTCGCACACACGCGCGGCTGGCGGAGCTGCTAACCCACGAGCATGCCCCGCTGGCGCTGGCGCAGCGCTGCAGCGGCGTTGCGGCGCCTGCGCCGCTGTTTGGCGCGCTGCTGAACTATCGCCACAATACGCTGGCGGCGCTCCCGGGCGTCGTGGGGGACGATGTCCTGGACGGCATGGAGTGGCTGGGTGCGCAGGAGCGCACCAACTATCCCCTGACCCTGTCGGTGGACGACTCCGGGCAGGCGCTGGGCCTGACGGCGGAAGCGGTCGAGCCGGTTTCTGCGGAGCGGGTGTGCGGTTACATGCAACATGCGCTGGAGCATCTGGCGGAGCTGCTGGAGCGCTCGCCGCACACGCCGGTGCGGGAGCTGGAGATCCTGCCGGGGCAGGAGCGCGGGTATCTGCTGGAGGAGCTGAACCGCACGGAGGCGGCGTATCCGTCGGAGCGGTGCATCCATGAGCTGTTCGAGGCGCAGGTGCGGCGGGCACCGGAGGCGGTGGCGCTGGTGCATGAGAACGAGAGACTGAGCTATGGCGAGCTCAATGCGCGGGCCAACCGGCTGGCGCACCATCTGATCGCACTCGGAGTCAGGCCGGATCAGCCGGTGGGGATCTGCGTGGAGCGCAGCGCGGCGATGGTGGTGGGGCTGCTGGCGATCCTGAAGGCGGGGGCGCATATGTGCCGCTGGATGCGGCGTATCCGGGGGCGCGGCTGCGGCAGATTGTGGGGAGGCGGCGCCGCGGCTGGTGCTGGCCGATGGGGCGGGGCGTGCGGCGCTGGGCGAGGAGGCGCTCGCTGGCGTGGGGCTGGTGGAGCTGGAGGCGCAGTCGCCGGCGTGGGCCGGGCAGCCGTCATCGGATCCGGATGCGCGCGCGCTGGGCCTGGGTCCGCACCATCTGGCCTATGTGATCTACACGTCGGGCTCCACCGGCACGCCCAAGGGCGTCATGGTTGAACATCGTGGAGTGGCCAATTATCTTGCGTGGGCCTGTGAAGCTTACGCGCCACGATCATCCTCGATCGTTTCTTCTTCCCTGGCGTTCGATGCGACGATCAACAGCCTGTTTGCACCGCTGATCTGCGGTGGTCATGCACGGCTGGTACGGGAACGCGATGAGGTCGCGGGACTAAAGGTACAGGCCAGATCGGCATGCGGGCTGGTCAACGTTACCCCGAGCCATCTGGACGCGCTTGGACAACAGATGCTGGCGGGCCCGATGACCAGCCGGTTGACCTGCTTGTTATCGGTGGTGAAGCGCTGTCGCATTCAACAGTCGAGTTGTGGCGCAGGGTTCAGCCCGGCGCCGGGGATGGTGAATGAATACGGGCCGACCGAAACGGTTGTGGGTTGCACCTTTTACGAAATTCCGAGCGAATGCGCTGTATCGACGCACGTTCCGATCGGCCGTCCGATTGCGAACACGCGGGTGTATGTGCTGGACGGTCATGGCGAGCCGGTGCCGTTCGGGGCGGTGGGCGAGCTCTACATTGGCGGGGCGGGGGGTCGCGCGGGGCTATCTGAACCGCCCCGAGCTGACAGCCGAGCGGTTCATCGCCAGTCCCTTTGTGGAGGGCGATCGGCTGTATCGCACGGGGGATCTGGCGCGGTACCTGCCGGATGGCAATCTGGAGTTTCTGGGGCGCATCGACGAGCAGGTCAAGATCCGGGGCTTTCGCATCGAGCCGGGCGAGGTGGCCGCGCACCTGTGCGCACATGCATGGGTGCGCGAGGCGGTGGTGGTGGCGCGCGAGGAGCGGGCCGGCGAGCCGCAGCTGGTGGCCTATGTGGTGGCCGCACAGGAGGCGCAGGAAGCGCAGCTTGCGGCGACGCTGCGCGCGCATCTGGCGGGGCAGCTGCCGGACTACATGGTGCCGGCGGCGTTCGTGCCGCTGGGGGGCGCTGCCGCTGACGGTCAACGGCAAGCTGGACCGGCGGGCGCTGCCTGCGCCGCAGGACGATGCGTATGCGCGGCGGGGCTACGAGGCGCCGCGCGGGGAGCTCGAGACGGTGCTGGCGCAGCTGTGGGCGGAGCTGCTGGGTCTGGAGCGGGTCGGTCGGCATGACCACTTCTTCGAGCTGGGCGGCCATTCGCTGCTGGCCGTGCGGCTGCTCAGCCGGCTGTCGCAGATTGCGGGTGTGGAACTGTCGCTGGCGATGCTGTTTGCGCGGCCGGTGCTGGCCGATCTGGCCGCAGGCATGGCCGGAGCGGTGAGCGGCGCGGCAGCGCAGGCGCTGCCGGCCATTGGAGCCGTATCGCGCCAGGCGCCGCTTGAGCTGTCGTTTGCGCAGCAGCGGCTGTGGTTTCTGGCCCAGCTGGACAAGGACAGCGCCCGCTACCACATTGCGCTGGGCTGGCGGTTGCGGGGCAGGCTGGACCGCGCGGCGTGGCGACGCAGCCTCGATCAGCTGTATGCGCGCCACGAGGCGCTGCGCAGCGTCTTCGTTGATGCGGAGGAGGGCCCCCGGGTTGAGATCCTGCCGCCCGGCACGGGCCTGCCCGTGCTGGAGCACGACCTGCGGGAGCGGCCGGATGCGGCGGCGGCGCTTGTGGCGCTGTGCGCCGAAGAGGCGTGCATGCCCTTTGATCTGGCGCGCGGGCCGCTGGTCCGCGGGCGCCTGATCCGGCTGTCGGAGCAGGAGCATGTCTTCCTGCTGACGCAGCATCACATCGTCTCGGACGGCTGGTCGGTGGGGGTGCTGGTACGGGAACTGGGCAGCCTGTACCGGGCGTTCGTGGCCGGACAGGCCAATCCCCTGCCGGTGCCGGCGATCCAGTATCCCGATTATGCGGCCTGGCAGCGGCAATGGCTCTCCGGGGAGCGGCTGCAGCGTCAGGCGCAGTACTGGCGCGAGGCCCTGTCAGGCGCGCCGTCCATGCTCGCGTTGCCGACGGACCGGCCGCGCCCGGCGCGTCAGTCGTTTGCCGGCGCCACGGTGCCGGTGGAGATCGATGCGGAGCTCACGCGGGAACTCAGGCGGCTGGGCCGTGAGCATGGCACGACGCTGTTCATGACGGTGCTGGCGGGCTGGGCGGCGGTGCTCTCGCGTCTGTCGGGGCAGGACGACCTTGTGATCGGGGTGCCGAGTGCCAACCGCGGCCGACGCGAGATCGAGGAGCTGATCGGCTTTTTTGTGAATACGCTGGCGCTCCGGGTGGACCTGTCGGGCGGGCCGGACGTGGCGACGCTTCTGGAGCGGACACGGCGCACGGCCCTGGGGGCGCAGGAGCATCAGGACCTGCCGTTCGAGCAGGTGGTGGAGATCGTGCAGCCGCCACGGGCGCTTGATCACACGCCGCTGTTCCAGGTGGGGCTGGCCTGGCAGGATAACGCGCTGGGGCGGCTCGATCTTCCCGGGCTGGGCGTGGAGGAGGTGATGGACAATGCGCCCGGGCAGGTCCGGTTCGATCTGGAGCTGAATGTAGGCGAGTGTGACGGGAGGATCGTGGGCACGCTGGGCTATGCCACGGCGCTGTTCGAAGAGTCGACGGTCAGGCGGCAGCGGGATTATCTCGCTGGCGCTGCTGCGGGCGATGGCTGCGGACGCGGGACAGCCGGTGGAGCGCATCGATATCCTGCCGGCGGCGGAGCGCGGGTATCTGCTGGAGGAGCTGAACCGCACGGAGGCGGCGTATCCGTCGGAGCGGTGCATCCACGAGCTGTTCGAGGCGCAGGTGCGGCGGGCACCGGAGGCGGTGGCGCTGGTGCATGAGAACGAGAGACTGAGCTATGGCGAGCTCAATGCGCGGGCCAACCGGCTGGCGCACCATCTGATCGCACTCGGAGTCAGGCCGGATCAGCCGGTGGGGATCTGCGTGGAGCGCAGCGCGGCGATGGTGGTGGGGCTGCTGGCGATCCTGAAGGCGGGGGCGCATATGTGCCGCTGGATGCGGCGTATCCGGGGGCGCGGCTGCGGCAGATTGTGGGGAGGCGGCGCCGCGGCTGGTGCTGGCCGATGGGGCGGGGCGTGCGGCGTTGGGCGAGGAGGCGCTGGCCGGGGTGAGGCTGGTGGGGCTGGAGGCGCAGTCGCCGGCGTGGGCCGGGCAGCCGTCATCGGATCCGGATGCGCGCGCGCTGGGCCCGGGTCCGCACCATCTGGCCTATGTGATCTACACGTCGGGCTCCACCGGCACGCCCAAGGGCGTCATGGTTGAACATCGTGGAGTGGCCAATTATCTTGCGTGGGCCTGTGAAGCTTACGCGCCACGATCATCCTCGATCGTTTCTTCTTCCCTGGCGTTCGATGCGACGATCAACAGCCTGTTTGCACCGCTGATCTGCGGTGGTCATGCACGGCTGGTACGGGAACGCGATGAGGTCGCGGGACTAAAGGTACAGGCCAGATCGGCATGCGGGCTGGTCAACGTTACCCCGAGCCATCTGGACGCGCTTGGACAACAGATGCTGGCGGGCCCGATGACCAGCCAGGTTGACCTGCTTGTTATCGGTGGTGAAGCGCTGTCGCATTCAACAGTCGAGTTGTGGCGCAGGGTTCAGCCTGGCGCCAGGATGGTGAATGAATACGGGCCGACCGAAACGGTTGTGGGTTGCACCTTTTACGAAATTCCGAGCGAATGCGCTGTATCGACGCACGTTCCGATCGGCCGTCCGATTGCGAACACGCGGGTGTATGTGCTGGACGGTCATGGCGAGCCGGTGCCGTTCGGGGCGGTGGGCGAGCTCTACATTGGCGGGGCGGGGGGTCGCGCGGGGCTATCTGAACCGCCCCGAGCTGACAGCCGAGCGGTTCATCGCCAGTCCCTTTGTGGAGGGCGATCGGCTGTATCGCACGGGGGATCTGGCGCGGTACCTGCCGGATGGCAATCTGGAGTTTCTGGGGCGCATCGACGAGCAGGTCAAGATCCGGGGCTTTCGCATCGAGCCGGGCGAGGTGGCCGCGCACCTGTGCGCACATGCATGGGTGCGCGAGGCGGTGGTGGTGGCGCGCGAGGAGCGGGCCGGCGAGCCGCAGCTGGTGGCCTATGTGGTGGCCGCACAGGAGGCGCAGGAAGCGCAGCTTGCGGCGACGCTGCGCGCGCATCTGGCGGGGCAGCTGCCGGACTACATGGTGCCGGCGGCGTTCGTGCCGCTGGGGGCGCTGCCGCTGACGGTCAACGGCAAGCTGGACCGGCGGGCGCTGCCTGCGCCGCAGGACGATGCGTATGCGCGGCGGGGTTACGAGGCGCCGCGCGGGGAGCTCGAGACGGTGCTGGCGCAGCTGTGGGCGGAGCTGCTGGGTCTGGAGCGGGTCGGTCGGCATGACCACTTCTTCGAGCTGGGCGGCCATTCGCTGCTGGCCGTGCAACTGATGGAGCGGCTGCGGCAGCGCTCGCTGGGAGTAGAGGTGCGCGCGCTGTTCGCGCGGCCGGTGCTGGCCGATCTGGCGGCCAGCCTGGGCAGCCATCAGGAGGTCGCGGTCCCCGCCAACCTGATTACCGCGCACAGTACGGCGATCACCCCCGGGATGCTGCCGCTCATCGGGCTGAGCCAGGCGGAGATCGACCGGGTGGTGGCCACGGTGCCCGGGGGACTGGCCAACATCCAGGACATCTATGCTCTCTCGCCGCTGCAGGAGGGCATCCTGTTCCATCACCTGCTGGCCAGCCAGGGCGATCCATACCTGCTGGTCTCGCAGATGGCATTTGCCGGTCGTGGCCAGCTGGAGCGCTATCTGGCGGCAGTGCAGCGGGTGGTGGACCGGCACGATATCCTGCGCACGTCGTTTGTGTGGGAGGGGCTGTCCGCTCCGGCGCAGGTGGTGTGGCGCCAGGCGCGGCTGGAGGTGGTGGAGGTTGAACTGGACGAGGCGGAGGGGCCGGCTCCCGAGCAGCTGCGGCGCCGGTTCGATCCGCGCGGGCAGCGCATCGATCTGGGGCGGGCGCCACTGATACGGTGTGTGACGGCCCGGGAGCCGGACAGCGGGCGCTGGCTGCTGCTGGAGCTGCAGCATCATCTGATCGGCGATCACACCACCTCAGAGGTAATGCATGCGGAGGTCCGGAGCGTGCTGGGAGGACGCGGGCACGAGCTGGCCGAGCCGCAGCCATTCCGTAACCTGATAGCGCAGGCGCGGCTGGGTGTGGGAGAGCAGGCGCATGAGCAGTTCTTCCGGGAGATGCTCTCGGAGATTGACGGGCCGACGCTGCCGTTCGGGCTGGGCGAGGTGCGCGGCGAGGGCAGCGGGGTGGACGAGGCGCTGCGGCAGTTGCCGCAGGCGCTTAACGACCGGCTGCGGCAGCAGGCGCGGCGGCTGGGGGTGAGCGTGGCCAGCCTGTGCCATCTGGCGTGGGCGCAGGTGGTGGCGCGCAGCAGCGGCCGCGAGCAGGTGGTGTTCGGCACGGTGCTGTTCGGGCGCATGCATGGTGGCACGGGCGCGGACCGGGCGATGGGCCTGTTCATGAACACGCTGCCGGTGCGGCTCGACGTGGATGGAACCGGGGTCGAGGAGAGTGTGCGTCGCACACACGCGCGGCTGGCGGAGCTGCTAACCCACGAGCATGCCCCGCTGGCGCTGGCGCAGCGCTGCAGCGGCGTTGCGGCGCCTGCGCCGCTGTTTGGCGCGCTGCTGAACTATCGCCACAATACGCTGGCGGCGCTCCCGGGCGTCGTGGGGGACGATGTCTCGGACGGCATGGAGTGGCTGGGTGCGCAGGAGCGCACCAACTATCCCCTGACCCTGTCGGTGGACGACTCCGGGCAGGCGCTGGGCCTGACGGCGGAAGCGGTCGAGCCGGTTTCTGCGGAGCGGGTGTGCGGTTACATGCAACATGCGCTGGAGCATCTGGCGGAGCTGCTGGAGCGCTCGCCGCACACGCCGGTGCGGGAGCTGGAGATCCTGCCGGGGCAGGAGCGCGGGTATCTGCTGGAGGAGCTGAACCGCACGGAGGCGGCGTATCCGTCGGAGCGGTGCATCCATGAGCTGTTCGAGGCGCAGGTGCGGCGGGCACCGGAGGCGGTGGCGCTGGTGCATGAGAACGAGAGACTGAGCTATGGCGAGCTCAATGCGCGGGCCAACCGGCTGGCGCACCATCTGATCGCACTCGGAGTCAGGCCGGATCAGCCGGTGGGGATCTGCGTGGAGCGCAGCGCGGCGATGGTGGTGGGGCTGCTGGCGATCCTGAAGGCGGGGGCGCATATGTGCCGCTGGATGCGGCGTATCCGGGGGCGCGGCTGCGGCAGATTGTGGGGGAGGCGGCGCCGCGGCTGGTGCTGGCCGATGGGGCGGGGCGTGCGGCGCTGGGCGAGGAGGCGCTCGCTGGCGTGGGGCTGGTGGAGCTGGAGGCGCAGTCGCCGGCGTGGGCCGGGCAGCCGTCATCGGATCCGGATGCGCGCGCGCTGGGCCTGGGTCCGCACCATCTGGCCTATGTGATCTACACGTCGGGCTCCACCGGCACGCCCAAGGGCGTGATGGTCGAGCACCGCAGCACCGTGAACCTGCTGCACTGGAGCCGCCGCGTGTTTGCGGAATCCGAGACCAGCCGCATGCTGTTCTCTACCTCGATCGGCTTCGACCTGTCGGTCTATGAGTGCTTCGTTACGCTGTCGCAGGGAGGCACACTCTATCTTGTCGAGGATGCGCTGGCACTGACGCAGACACCCCTGGATGTCTCGCTGATCAACACGGTTCCCTCGACGATGGCGGCGCTGCTCGACCAGCAGGCCGTGCCGGCATCGGCGCGCGTAATCAACCTGGCGGGCGAGCGGTTGCCCGCCAGCCTGATCGGCAGAGTGTTCAGCAGCAGTGGCGCAGAGAAGATCTGCAACCTGTACGCTCCGTCCGAAACGACGACGTATTCGACCTGGACCTGCATGGCAAGGGGGAGGCGGTCGTTGAAACGATCGGCCGTCCGATTGCGAACACGCGGGTGTACGTGCTGGACGATCATGGCGAGCCGGTGCCGTTCGGGGGCGGTGGGGAGCTCTACATTGGCGGGGCGGGGGTTGCGCGTGGCTACCTGAAGCGTCCGGAACTGAGCGCGCAGCGGTTCATGGCCGATCCGTTCAGTGCGCAGCCGGGCGCGCGGATGTATCGCACGGGGGACCTGGCGCGGTACCTGCCGGATGGCAATCTGGAGTTTCTGGGGCGCATCGACGAGCAGGTCAAGATCCGGGGCTTTCGCATCGAGCCGGGCGAGGTGGCCGCGCACCTGTGCGCACATGCATGGGTGCGCGAGGCGGTGGTGGTGGCGCGCGAGGAGCGGGCCGGCGAGCCGCAACTGGTGGCTTATGTGGTGGCCGCACAGGAGGCGCAGGAAGCGCAGCTTGCGGCGACGCTGCGCGCGCATCTGGTGGGGCAGCTGCCGGACTACATGGTGCCGGCGGCGTTCGTGCCGCTGGGGGCGCTGCCGCTGACGGTCAACGGCAAGCTGGACCGGCGGGCGCTGCCTGCGCCGCAGGACGATGCGTATGCGCGGCGGGGTTACGAGGCGCCGCGCGGGGAGCTCGAGACGGTGCTGGCGCAGCTGTGGGCGGAGCTGCTGGGTCTGGAGCGGGTCGGTCGGCATGACCACTTCTTCGAGCTGGGCGGCCATTCGCTGCTGGCCGTGCGGCTGCTCAGCCGGCTGTCGCAGATTGCGGGTGTGGAACTGTCGCTGGCGATGCTGTTTGCGCGGCCGGTGCTGGCCGATCTGGCCGCAGGCATGGCCGGAGCGGTGAGCGGCGCGGCAGCGCAGGCGCTGCCGGCCATTGGAGCCGTATCGCGCCAGGCGCCGCTTGAGCTGTCGTTTGCGCAGCAGCGGCTGTGGTTTCTGGCCCAGCTGGACAAGGACAGCGCCCGCTACCACATTCCGCTGGGCTGGCGGTTGCGGGGCAGGCTGGACCGCGCGGCGTGGCGACGCAGCCTCGATCAGCTGTATGCGCGCCACGAGGCGCTGCGCAGCGTCTTCGTTGATGCGGAGGAGGGCCCCCGGGTTGAGATCCTGCCGCCCGGCACGGGCCTGCCCGTGCTGGAGCACGACCTGCGGGAGCGGCCGGATGCGGCGGCGGCGCTTGTGGCGCTGTGCGCCGAAGAGGCGTGCATGCCTTTTGATCTGGCGCGCGGGCCGCTGATCCGCGGGCGCCTGATCCGGCTGTCGGAGCAGGAGCATGTCTTCCTGCTGACGCAGCATCACATCGTCTCGGACGGCTGGTCGGTGGGGGTGCTGGTACGGGAACTGGGCAGCCTGTACCGGGCGTTCGTGGCCGGACAGGCCAATCCCCTGCCGGTGCCGGCGATCCAGTATCCCGATTATGCGGCCTGGCAGCGGCAATGGCTCTCCGGGGAGCGGCTGCAGCGTCAGGCGCAGTACTGGCGCGAGGCCCTGTCAGGCGCGCCGTCCATGCTCGCGTTGCCGACGGACCGGCCGCGCCCGGCGCGTCAGTCGTTTGCCGGCGCCACGGTGCCGGTGGAGATCGATGCGGAGCTCACGCGGGAACTCAGGCGGCTGGGCCGTGAGCATGGCACGACGCTGTTCATGACGGTGCTGGCGGGCTGGGCGGCGGTGCTCTCGCGTCTGTCGGGGCAGGACGACCTTGTGATCGGGGTGCCGAGTGCCAACCGCGGCCGGCGCGAGATCGAGGAGCTGATCGGCTTTTTTGTGAACACGCTGGCGCTCCGGGTGGACCTGTCGGGCGGGCCGGACGTGGCGACGCTTCTGGAGCGGACACGGCGCACGGCCCTGGGGGCGCAGGAGCATCAGGACCTGCCGTTCGAGCAGGTGGTGGAGATCGTGCAGCCGCCACGGGCGCTTGATCACACGCCGCTGTTCCAGGTAATGCTGGCCTGGCAGGATAACGCGCTGGGGCGGCTCGATCTTCCCGGGCTGGGCGTGGAGGAGGTGATGGACAATGCGCCCGGACAGGTCCGGTTCGATCTGGAGCTGAATGTAGGCGAGTGTGACGGGAGGATCGTGGGCACGCTGGGCTATGCCACGGCGCTGTTCGAAGAGTCGACGGTCAGGCGGCAGCGGGATTATCTCGCTGGCGCTGCTGCGGGCGATGGCTGCGGACGCGGGACAGCCGGTGGAGCGCATCGATATCCTGCCGGCGGCGGAGCGCGGGTATCTGCTGGAGGAGCTGAACCGCACGGAGGCGGCGTATCCGTCGGAGCGGTGCATCCACGAGCTGTTCGAGGCGCAGGTGCGGCGGGCACCGGAGGCGGTGGCGCTGGTGCATGAGAACGAGAGACTGAGCTATGGCGAGCTCAACGCGCGGGCCAACCGGCTGGCGCACCATCTGATCGCACTCGGAGTCAGGCCGGATCAGCCGGTGGGGATCTGCGTGGAGCGCAGCGCGGCGATGGTGGTGGGGCTGCTGGCGATCCTGAAGGCGGGGGGCGCATATGTGCCGCGGGATGCGGCGTATCCGGGGGCGCGGCTGCGGCAGATTGTGGGCGAGGCGGCGCCGCGGCTGGTGCTGGCCGATGGGGCGGGGCGTGCGGCGCTGGGCGAGGAGGCGCTGGCCGGGGTGAGGCTGGTGGAGCTGGAGGCGGGGTCACCGGCGTGGGCCGGGCAGCCGTCATCGGATCCGGATGCGCGCGCGCTGGGCCTGGGTCCGCACCATCTGGCCTATGTGATCTACACGTCGGGCTCCACCGGCACGCCCAAGGGCGTCATGGTTGAGCATGCTCAGATTGTTCGTTTGTTCGAGACGACGCAGCACTGGTTTGGCTTCAATGAACGCGACGTATGGTGTCTGTTCCATTCCTTCTCGTTCGATTTCTCAGTATGGGAGTTGTGGGGGGCGCTACGCCATGGCGGCTGTGTGGTGCTCGTGCCCGGGCATGTTGCTCGCGCGCCTTCAGCATTCGATGAGCTAATCCGCAGATATGGCGTCACAGTTCTGAACCAGACCCCCTCAGCTTTTAGAGCTCTGATGGATGTGGAGTCTCACACCAGTGTTCCGAACCGACTTCGATACGTGATCTTTGGTGGTGAGAGGCTCGACCCGTCGATGCTCAGGTCATGGTCTGGGAGATATTCCGGTCACGCGCCACAACTGATCAACATGTACGGCATCACGGAAATGACCGTGCATGTGACCTATCGGTCTCTTGGCCAGTCTGACTCGTCCGGACCGGGTGGTCTGATCGGAAGACGCATTCCCGATCTTCGGCTCTATCTGCTGGACGGTCATGGCGAGCCGGTGCCGTTCGGGGCGGTGGGTGAGCTCTACATTGGCGGGGCGGGGGGCGCGCGGGGCTATCTGAACCGCCCCGAGCTGACAGCCGAGCGGTTCATCGCCAGTCCCTTTGTGGAGGGCGATCGGCTGTATCGCACGGGGGATCTGGCGCGGTACCTGCCGGATGGCAATCTGGAGTTTCTGGGGCGCATCGACGAGCAGGTCAAGATCCGGGGCTTTCGCATCGAGCCGGGCGAGGTGGCCGCGCACCTGTGCGCACATGCATGGGTGCGCGAGGCGGTGGTGGTGGCGCGCGAGGAGCGGGCCGGCGAGCCGCAGCTGGTGGCTTATGTGGTGGCCGCACAGGAGGCGCAGGAAGCGCAGCTTGCGGCGACGCTGCGCGCGCATCTGGTGGGGCAGCTGCCGGACTACATGGTGCCGGCGGCGTTCGTGCCGCTGGGGGCGCTGCCGCTGACGGCCAATGGCAAGCTGGACCGGCGGGCGCTGCCTGCGCCGCAGGACGATGCGTATGCGCGGCGGGGTTACGAGGCGCCGCGCGGGGCGCTCGAGACGGTGCTGGCGCAGCTGTGGGCGGAGCTGCTGGGTCTGGAGCGGGTCGGTCGGCATGACCACTTCTTCGAGCTGGGCGGCCATTCGCTGCTGGCCGTGCGGCTGCTCAGCCGGCTGTCGCAGATTGCGGGTGTGGAACTGTCGCTGGCGATGCTGTTTGCGCGGCCGGTGCTGGCCGATCTGGCCCGTATGACTGCTATCGCTTTGATCGAACGAGAATTCGATCCTGATGAACTTCGGAACCTGCTTTCTTTGGGAATGCGGACATGACAGATCTAACTAGGATCGAGTTAGAAGATCTCGATATTGATGACTTAACCGAGCTTGTCTTGCTTGCCAAAGACAGAAATTGTAATGACGGTAAGCGAAAGCCCAGGTTGATACAAACCATAGGCCGCGAAGACCTTCTATTGCTGTCGTTTGCGCAGCAGCGGCTGTGGTTTCTGGCCCAGCAGGACAAGGACAGCACCCGCTACCACATTGCGCTGGGCTGGCGGTTGCGGGGCAGGCTGGATCGCGCGGCGTGGCGACGCAGCCTCGATCAGCTGTATGCGCGCCACGAGGCGCTGCGCAGCGTCTTCGTTGATGCAGAGGAGGGGCCCCGGGTTGAGATCCTGCCGCCCGGCACGGGCCTGCCCGTGCTGGAGCACGACCTGCGGGAGCGGCCGGATGCGGCGGCGGCGCTTGTGGCGCTGTGCGCCGAAGAGGCGTGCACGCCCTTTGATCTGGCGCGCGGGCCGCTGGTCCGCGGGCGCCTGATCCGGCTGTCGGAGCAGGAGCATGTCTTCCTGCTGACGCAGCATCACATCGTCTCGGACGGCTGGTCGGTGGGGGTGCTGGTACGGGAACTGGGCAGCCTGTACCGGGCGTTCGTGGCCGGACAGGCCAATCCCCTGCCGGTGCCGGCGATCCAGTATCCCGATTATGCGGCCTGGCAGCGGCAATGGCTCTCCGGGGAGCGGCTGCAGCGTCAGGCGCAGTACTGGCGCGAGGCCCTGTCAGGCGCGCCGTCCATGCTCGCGTTGCCGACGGACCGGCCGCGCCCGGCGCGCCAGTCGTTTGCCGGCGCCACGGTGCCGGTGGAGATCGATGCGGAGCTCACGCGGGAACTCAGGCGGCTGGGCCGTGAGCATGGCACGACGCTGTTCATGACGGTGCTGGCGGGCTGGGCGGCGGTGCTCTCGCGTCTGTCGGGGCAGGACGACCTTGTGATCGGGGTGCCGAGTGCCAACCGCGGCCGGCGGGAGATCGAGGAGCTGATCGGCTTTTTTGTGAACACGCTGGCGCTCCGGGTGGACCTGTCGGGCGGGCCGGACGTGGCGACGCTTCTGGAGCGGACACGGCGCACGGCCCTGGGGGCGCAGGAGCATCAGGACCTGCCGTTCGAGCAGGTGGTGGAGATCGTGCAGCCGCCACGGGCGCTTGATCACACGCCGCTGTTCCAGGTAATGCTGGCCTGGCAGGATAACGCGCTGGGGCGGCTCGATCTTCCCGGGCTGGGCGTGGAGGAGGTGATGGACAATGCGCCCGGGCAGGTCCGGTTCGATCTGGAGCTGAATGTAGGCGAGTGTGACGGGAGGATCGTGGGCACGCTGGGCTATGCCACGGCGCTGTTCGAAGAGTCGACGGTCAGGCGGCAGCGGGATTATCTGCTGGCGCTGCTGCGGGCGATGGCTGCGGACGCGGGACAGCCGGTGGAGCGCATCGATATCCTGCCGGCGGCGGAGCGCCGGTATCTGCTGGAGGAGCTGAACCGCACGGAGGCGGCGTATCCGTCGGAGCGGTGCATCCACGAGCTGTTCGAGGCGCAGGTGCGGCGGGCACCGGAGGCGGTGGCGCTGGTGCATGAGAGCGAGAGACTGAGCTATGGCGAGCTCAACGCGCGGGCCAACCGGCTGGCGCACCATCTGATCGCACTCGGAGTCAGGCCGGATCAGCCGGTGGGGATCTGCGTGGAGCGCAGCGCGGCGATGGTGGTGGGGCTGCTGGCGATCCTGAAGGCGGGGGCGCATATGTGCCGCTGGATGCGGCGTATCCGGGGCGCGGCTGCGGCAGATTGTGGGGGAGGCGGCGCCGCGGCTGGTGCTGGCCGATGGGGCGGGGCGTGCGGCGTTGGGCGAGGAGGCGCTGGCCGGGGTGAGGCTGGTGGAGCTGGAGGCGGGGTCACCGGCGTGGGCCGGGCAGCCGTCATCGGATCCGGATGCGCGCGCGCTGGGCCTGGGTCCGCACCATCTGGCCTATGTGATCTACACGTCGGGCTCCACCGGCACGCCCAAGGGCGTGATGGTCGAGCACCGCAGCACCGTGAACCTGCTGCACTGGAGCCGCCGCGTGTTTGCGGAATCCGAGACCAGCCGCATGCTGTTCTCTACCTCGATCGGCTTCGACCTGTCGGTCTATGAGTGCTTCGTTACGCTGTCGCAGGGAGGCACACTCTATCTTGTCGAGGATGCGCTGGCACTGACGCAGACACCCCGGATGTCTCGCTGATCAACACGGTTCCCTCGACGATGGCGGCGCTGCTCGACCAGCAGGCCGTGCCGGCATCGGCGCGCGTAATCAACCTGGCGGGCGAGCGGTTGCCCGCCAGCCTGATCGGCAGAGTGTTCAGCAGCAGTGGCGCAGAGAAGATCTGCAACCTGTACGCTCCGTCCGAAACGACGACGTATTCGACCTGGACCTGCATGGCAAGGGGGGAGGCGGTCGTTGAAACGATCGGCCGTCCGATTGCGAACACGCGGGTGTACGTGCTGGACGATCATGGCGAGCCGGTGCCGTTCGGGGCGGTGGGGGAGCTCTACATTGGCGGGGCGGGGGTTGCGCGTGGCTACCTGAAGCGTCCGGAACTGAGCGCGCAGCGGTTCATGGCCGATCCGTTCAGTGCGCAGCCGGGCGCGCGGATGTATCGCACGGGGGACCTGGCGCGGTACCTGCCGGATGGCAATCTGGAGTTTCTGGGGCGCACCGACGAGCAGGTCAAGATCCGGGGCTTTCGCATCGAGCCGGGCGAGGTGGCCGCGCACCTGTGCGCACATGCATGGGTGCGCGAGGCGGTGGTGGTGGCGCGCGAGGAGCGGGCCGGCGAGCCGCAGCTGGTGGCTTATGTGGTGGCCGCACAGGAGGCGCAGGAAGCGCAGCTTGCGGCGACGCTGCGCGCGCATCTGGTGGGGCAGCTGCCGGACTACATGGTGCCGGCGGCGTTCGTGCCGCTGGGGGCGCTGCCGCTGACGGTCAACGGCAAGCTGGACCGGCGGGCGCTGCCTGCGCCGCAGGACGATGCGTATGCGCGGCGGGGCTACGAGGCGCCGCGCGGGGCGCTCGAGACGGTGCTGGCGCAGCTGTGGGCGGAGCTGCTGGGTCTGGAGCGGGTCGGTCGGCATGACCACTTCTTCGAGCTGGGCGGCCATTCGCTGCTGGCCGTGCGGCTGCTCAGCCGGCTGTCGCAGATTGCGGGTGTGGAACTGTCGCTGGCGATGCTGTTTGCGCGGCCGGTGCTGGCCGATCTGGCCGCAGGCATGGCCGGAGCGGTGAGCGGCGCGGCAGCGCAGGCGCTGCCGGCCATTGGAGCCGTATCGCGCCAGGCGCCGCTTGAGCTGTCGTTTGCGCAGCAGCGGCTGTGGTTTCTGGCCCAGCTGGACAAGGACAGCGCCCGCTACCACATTGCGCTGGGCTGGCGGTTGCGGGGCAGGCTGGACCGCGCGGCGTGGCGACGCAGCCTCGATCAGCTGTATGCGCGCCACGAGGCGCTGCGCAGCGTCTTCGTTGATGCGGAGGAGGACCCCCGGGTTGAGATCCTGCCGCCCGGCACGGGCCTGCCCGTGCTGGAGCACGACCTGCGGGAGCGGCCGGATGCGGCGGCGGCGCTTGTGGCGCTGTGCGCCGAAGAGGCGTGCATGCCTTTTGATCTGGCGCGCGGGCCGCTGATCCGCGGGCGCCTGATCCGGCTGTCGGAGCAGGAGCATGTCTTCCTGCTGACGCAGCATCACATCGTCTCGGACGGCTGGTCGGTGGGGGTGCTGGTACGGGAACTGGGCAGCCTGTACCGGGCGTTCGTGGCCGGACAGGCCAATCCTCGCCGGTGCCGGCGATCCAGTATCCCGATTATGCGGCCCGGCAGCGGCAATGGCTCTCCGGGGAGCGGCTGCAGCGTCAGGCGCAGTACTGGCGCGAGGCCCTGTCAGGCGCGCCGTCCATGCTCGCGTTGCCGACGGACCGGCCGCGCCCGGCGCGTCAGTCGTTTGCCGGCGCCACGGTGCCGGTGGAGATCGATGCGGAGCTCACGCGGGAACTCAGGCGGCTGGGCCGTGAGCATGGCACGACGCTGTTCATGACGGTGCTGGCGGGCTGGGCGGCGGTGCTCTCGCGTCTGTCGGGGCAGGACGACCTTGTGATCGGGGTGCCGAGTGCCAACCGCGGCCGGCGCGAGATCGAGGAGCTGATCGGCTTTTTTGTGAATACGCTGGCGCTCCGGGTGGACCTGTCGGGCGGGCCGGACGTGGCGACGCTTCTGGAGCGGACACGGCGCACGGCCCTGGGGGCGCAGGAGCATCAGGACCTGCCGTTCGAGCAGGTGGTGGAGATCGTGCAGCCGCCACGGGCGCTTGATCACACGCCGCTGTTCCAGGTAATGCTGGCCTGGCAGGATAACGCGCTGGGGCGGCTCGATCTTCCCGGGCTGGGCGTGGAGGAGGTGATGGACAATGCGCCCGGACAGGTCCGGTTCGATCTGGAGCTGAATGTAGGCGAGTGTGACGGGAGGATCGTGGGCACGCTGGGCTATGCCACGGCGCTGTTCGAAGAGTCGACGGTCAGGCGGCAGCGGGATTATCTGCTGGCGCTGCTGCGGGCGATGGCTGCGGACGCGGGACAGCCGGTGGAGCGCATCGATATCCTGCCGGCGGCGGAGCGCGGGTATCTGCTGGAGGAGCTGAACCGCACGGAGGCGGCGTATCCGTCGGAGCGGTGCATCCACGAGCTGTTCGAGGCGCAGGTGCGGCGGGCACCGGAGGCGGTGGCGCTGGTGCATGAGAACGAGAGACTGAGCTATGGCGAGCTCAACGCGCGGGCCAACCGGCTGGCGCACCATCTGATCGCACTCGGAGTCAGGCCGGATCAGCCGGTGGGGATCTGCGTGGAGCGCAGCGCGGCGATGGTGGTGGGGCTGCTGGCGATCCTGAAGGCGGGGGGCGCATATGTGCCGCTGGATGCGGCCTATCCGTCTCAGCGGCTGCGCCAGGTGCTGGTCGATGCCGCTCCGCAGCTGCTGCTGGCCGATGGGGCCGGCCGCGCCGCACTTGGCGCCGAGGTGCTGACCGATGTGATAGCGGTCGATCTGGAAACGGCCACGCCGGTCTGGGGCGAGCGGCCGCCTTCGGACCCGGAGCCGCGCACGCTTGGCCTCACGTCCCGCCATCTCGCCTATGTGATCTACACCTCAGGCTCAACCGGAACTCCCAAGGGAGTACAGAATGAGCATCGAGCGGTTATCAATCGCCTGATCTGGATGCAAAAGGCCTATGCACTCAATACGGCTGATGTCGTCTTGCAGAAGACCCCGTTTAGCTTCGATGTCTCTGCCTGGGAATTCTTTTGGACATTGCTTGAAGGGGCAACCCTGGTGCTGGCGGTTCCTGGTGTACACAAAGACCCGGATGCGCTTGTAAACCTGATAATCGGCCAACGCATCACCACCGCACACTTTGTACCATCGATGCTGGCCAGCTTCATGGACACGAAGGGCGTTGATCGCTGCACATCCCTGCAGCGTCTCGTGTGTAGTGGTGAGGCGCTTTCTGCTTCCCTCACGCAGAAGGTTCGGTGCGTATTACCTTGGACCGGTCTGCACAATCTATATGGTCCCACGGAAGCTGCTATCGACGTAACGGCCTGGAATTGCCCGGCTGATTTTAATGGGTCAGTGGTCCCGATTGGCCGTCCGATTTCGAACACGCGGGTTTATCTGCTGGACGGTCATGGCGAGCCGGTGCCGTGCGGGGCGGTGGGGGAGCTTTACATTGGCGGGGCGGGGGTCGCGCGGGGCTATCTGAACCGCCCCGAGCTGACAGCCGAGCGGTTCATCGCCAGTCCCTTTGTGGAGGGCGATCGGCTGTACCGCACGGGGGACCTGGGGCGTTATCTGCCGGACGGCAATCTGGAGTTCCTGGGGCGCAACGACGACCAGGTGAAGATTCGCGGCTATCGCATCGAGCCGGGCGAGGTGGCCGCGCACCTGTGCGCACATGCATGGGTGCGCGAGGCGGTGGTGGTGGCGCGACAGAACCGCGCCGGCGACAGGCATCTTATCGCCTATGTGGTGTGTGCACCCGAAGCTCAATCGGATGGGCTGGATGGCCTTGAGCTTGCCAACACCTTGCGCGCGTACCTAAGTGCGCGGCTGCCAGACTACATGGTACCGTCGGCGTTCATGCCGCTGGCGGAGTTACCGCTGACGGTGAATGGCAAGCTCGACCGCAAGGCACTGCCGGCGCCGGCCGACGATGCCTATGCGCGGGCGGCCTATGAGGCGCCGCAGGGCGCAGTCGAAACGGCGCTGGCAGAGATCTGGGCCGAGCTTCTAGGCCTGGAGCGGGTCGGACGCCACGACCACTTCTTCGAGCTGGGCGGCCACTCGCTCCTCGCGGTACAGGTGTCGAGCCGGCTGTCGCAGGCTGTTGGGGTCGAACTGCCGCTGTCGACACTGTTCGCCAGGCCGGTGCTGGGCGATCTTGCGGCAAGTATCGTCGAGGTGTTGAGCCGCTCCGGTCCCCAACACCTGCCGGCGATTGTGGCCGTATCGCGCCAGGCGCCGCTTGAGCTGTCGTTTGCGCAGCAGCGGTTGTGGTTTCTGGCCCAGCTGGACAAGGACAGCACCCGCTACCACATTGCGCTGGGCTGGCGGTTGCGGGGCAGGCTGGATCGCGCGGCGTGGCGACGCAGCCTCGATCAGCTGTATGCGCGCCACGAGGCGCTGCGCAGCGTCTTCGTTGATGCGGAGGAGGACCCCCGGGTTGAGATCCTGCCGCCCGGCACGGGCCTGCCCGTGCTGGAGCACGACCTGCGGGAGCGGCCGGATGCGGCGGCGGCGCTTGTGGCGCTGTGCGCCGAAGAGGCGTGCACGCCCTTTGATCTGGCGCGCGGGCCGCTGGTCCGCGGGCGCCTGATCCGGCTGTCGGAGCAGGAGCATGTCTTCCTGCTGACGCAGCATCACATCGTCTCGGACGGCTGGTCGGTGGGGGTGCTGGTACGGGAACTGGGCAGCCTGTACCGGGCGTTCGTGGCCGGACAGGCCAATCCCCTGCCGGTGCCGGCGATCCAGTATCCCGATTATGCGGCCTGGCAGCGGCAATGGCTCTCCGGGGAGCGGCTGCAGCGTCAGGCGCAGTACTGGCGCGAGGCCCTGTCAGGCGCGCCGTCCATGCTCGCGTTGCCGACGGACCGGCCGCGCCCGGCGCGCCAGTCGTTTGCCGGCGCCACGGTGCCGGTGGAGATCGATGCGGAGCTCACGCGGGAACTCAGGCGGCTGGGCCGTGAGCATGGCACGACGCTGTTCATGACGGTGCTGGCGGGCTGGGCGGCGGTGCTCTCGCGTCTGTCGGGGCAGGACGACCTTGTGATCGGGGTGCCGAGTGCCAACCGCGGCCGGCGGGAGATCGAGGAGCTGATCGGCTTTTTTGTGAATACGCTGGCGCTCCGGGTGGACCTGTCGGGCGGGCCGGACGTGGCGACGCTTCTGGAGCGGACACGGCGCACGGCCCTGGGGGCGCAGGAGCATCAGGACCTGCCGTTCGAGCAGGTGGTGGAGATCGTGCAGCCGCCACGGGCGCTTGATCACACGCCGCTGTTCCAGGTGGGGCTGGCCTGGCAGGATAACGCGCTGGGGCGGCTCGATCTTCCCGGGCTGGGCGTGGAGGAGGTGATGGACAATGCGCCCGGGCAGGTCCGGTTCGATCTGGAGCTGAATGTAGGCGAGTGTGACGGGAGGATCGTGGGCACGCTGGGCTATGCCACGGCGCTGTTCGAAGAGTCGACGGTCAGGCGGCAGCGGGATTATCTGCTGGCGCTGCTGCGGGCGATGGCTGCGGACGCGGGACAGCCGGTGGAGCGCATCGATATCCTGCCGGCGGCGGAGCGCGGGTATCTGCTGGAGGAGCTGAACCGCACGGAGGCGGCGTATCCGTCGGAGCGGTGCATCCACGAGCTGTTCGAGGCGCAGGTGCGGCGGGCACCGGAGGCGGTGGCGCTGGTGCATGAGAACGAGAGACTGAGCTATGGCGAGCTCAATGCGCGGGCCAACCGGCTGGCGCACCATCTGATCGCACTCGGAGTCAGGCCGGATCAGCCGGTGGGGATCTGCGTGGAGCGCAGCGCGGCGATGGTGGTGGGGCTGCTGGCGATCCTGAAGGCGGGGGCGCATATGTGCCGCTGGATGCGGCGTATCCGGGGGCGCGGCTGCGGCAGATTGTGGGGAGGCGGCGCCGCGGCTGGTGCTGGCCGATGGGGCGGGGCGTGCGGCGTTGGGCGAGGAGGCGCTGGCCGGGGTGAGGCTGGTGGAGCTGGAGGCGCAGTCGCCGGCGTGGGCCGGGCAGCCGTCATCGGATCCGGATGCGCGCGCGCTGGGCCTGGGTCCGCACCATCTGGCCTATGTGATCTACACGTCGGGCTCCACCGGCACGCCCAAGGGCGTCATGGTTGAACATCGTGGAGTGGCCAATTATCTTGCGTGGGCCTGTGAAGCTTACGCGCCACGATCATCCTCGATCGTTTCTTCTTCCCTGGCGTTCGATGCGACGATCAACAGCCTGTTTGCACCGCTGATCTGCGGTGGTCATGCACGGCTGGTACGGGAACGCGATGAGGTCGCGGGACTAAAGGTACAGGCCAGATCGGCATGCGGGCTGGTCAACGTTACCCCGAGCCATCTGGACGCGCTTGGACAACAGATGCTGGCGGGCCCGATGACCAGCCAGGTTGACCTGCTTGTTATCGGTGGTGAAGCGCTGTCGCATTCAACAGTCGAGTTGTGGCGCAGGGTTCAGCCTGGCGCCAGGATGGTGAATGAATACGGGCCGACCGAAACGGTTGTGGGTTGCACCTTTTACGAAATTCCGAGCGAATGCGCTGTATCGACGCACGTTCCGATCGGCCGTCCGATTGCGAACACGCGGGTGTATGTGCTGGACGGTCATGGCGAGCCGGTGCCGTTCGGGGCGGTGGGCGAGCTCTACATTGGCGGGGCGGGGGTCGCGCGGGGCTATCTGAACCGCCCCGAGCTGACAGCCGAGCGGTTCATCGCCAGTCCCTTTGTGGAGGGCGATCGGCTGTATCGCACGGGGGATCTGGCGCGGTACCTGCCGGATGGCAATCTGGAGTTTCTGGGGCGCATCGACGAGCAGGTCAAGATCCGGGGCTTTCGCATCGAGCCGGGCGAGGTGGCCGCGCACCTGTGCGCACATGCATGGGTGCGCGAGGCGGTGGTGGTGGCGCGCGAGGAGCGGGCCGGCGAGCCGCAGCTGGTGGCCTATGTGGTGGCCGCACAGGAGGCGCAGGAAGCGCAGCTTGCGGCGACGCTGCGCGCGCATCTGGCGGGGCAGCTGCCGGACTACATGGTGCCGGCGGCGTTCGTGCCGCTGGGGGCGCTGCCGCTGACGGTCAACGGCAAGCTGGACCGGCGGGCGCTGCCTGCGCCGCAGGACGATGCGTATGCGCGGCGGGGTTACGAGGCGCCGCGCGGGGAGCTCGAGACGGTGCTGGCGCAGCTGTGGGCGGAGCTGCTGGGTCTGGAGCGGGTCGGTCGGCATGACCACTTCTTCGAGCTGGGCGGCCATTCGCTGCTGGCCGTGCAACTGATGGAGCGGCTGCGGCAGCGCTCGCTGGGAGTAGAGGTGCGCGCGCTGTTCGCGCGGCCGGTGCTGGCCGATCTGGCGGCCAGCCTGGGCAGCCATCAGGAGGTCGCGGTCCCCGCCAACCTGATTACCGCGCACAGTACGGCGATCACCCCCGGGATGCTGCCGCTCATCGGGCTGAGCCGGGCGGAGATCGACCGGGTGGTGGCCACGGTGCCCGGGGACTGGCCAACATCCGGGACATCTATGCTCTCTCGCCGCTGCAGGAGGGCATCCTGTTCCATCACCTGCTGGCCAGCCGGGGCGATCCATACCTGCTGGTCTCGCAGATGGCATTTGCCGGTCGTGGCCAGCTGGAGCGCTATCTGGCGGCAGTGCAGCGGGTGGTGGACCGGCACGATATCCTGCGCACGTCGTTTGTGTGGGAGGGGCTGTCCGCTCCGGCGCAGGTGGTGTGGCGCCAGGCGCGGCTGGAGGTGGTGGAGGTTGAACTGGACGAGGCGGAGGGGCCGGCTCCCGAGCAGCTGCGGCGCCGGTTCGATCCGCGCGGGCAGCGCATCGATCTGGGGCGGGCGCCACTGATACGGTGTGTGACGGCCCGGGAGCCGGACAGCGGGCGCTGGCTGCTGCTGGAGCTGCAGCATCATCTGATCGGCGATCACACCACCTCAGAGGTAATGCATGCGGAGGTCCGGAGCGTGCTGGGAGGACGCGGGCACGAGCTGGCCGAGCCGCAGCCATTCCGTAACCTGATAGCGCAGGCGCGGCTGGGTGTGGGAGAGCAGGCGCATGAGCAGTTCTTCCGGGAGATGCTCTCGGAGATTGGCGGGCCGACGCTGCCGTTCGGGCTGGGCGAGGTGCGCGGCGAGGGCAGCGGGGTGGACGAGGCGCGGCGGCGGTTGCCGCAGGCGCTTAACGACCGGCTGCGGCAGCGAGGCGCGGCGGCTGGGGGTGAGCGTGGCCAGCCTGTGCCATCTGGCGTGGGCGCAGGTGGTGGCGCGCAGCAGCGGCCGCGAGCAGGTGGTGTTCGGCACGGTGCTGTTCGGGCGCATGCATGGTGGCACGGGCGCGGACCGGGCGATGGGCCTGTTCATGAACACGCTGCCGGTGCGGCTCGACGTGGATGGAACCGGGGTCGAGGAGAGTGTGCGTCGCACACACGCGCGGCTGGCGGAGCTGCTAACCCACGAGCATGCCCCGCTGGCGCTGGCGCAGCGCTGCAGCGGCGTTGCGGCGCCTGCGCCGCTGTTTGGCGCGCTGCTGAACTATCGCCACAATACGCTGGCGGCGCTCCCGGGCGTCGTGGGGGACGATGTCCTGGACGGCATGGAGTGGCTGGGTGCGCAGGAGCGCACCAACTATCCCCTGACCCTGTCGGTGGAGGACTGCGAAGAAGCACTGGGCCTGACGGCGGAAGCGGTCGAGCCGGTTTCTGCGGAGCGGGTGTGCGGTTACATGCAACATGCGCTGGAGCATCTGGCGGAGCTGCTGGAGCGCTCGCCGCACACGCCGGTGCGGGAGCTGGAGATCCTGCCGGGGCAGGAGCGCGGGTATCTGCTGGAGGAGCTGAACCGCACGGAGGCGGCGTATCCGTCGGAGCGGTGCATCCATGAGCTGTTCGAGGCGCAGGTGCGGCGGGCACCGGAGGCGGTGGCGCTGGTGCATGAGAACGAGAGACTGAGCTATGGCGAGCTCAATGCGCGGGCCAACCGGCTGGCGCACCATCTGATCGCACTCGGAGTCAGGCCGGATCAGCCGGTGGGGATCTGCGTGGAGCGCAGCGCGGCGATGGTGGTGGGGCTGCTGGCGATCCTGAAGGCGGGGGGCGCATATGTGCCGCTGGATGCGGCGTATCCGGGGGCGCGGCTGCGGCAGATTGTGGGGAGGCGGCGCCGCGGCTGGTGCTGGCCGATGGGGCGGGGCGTGCGGCGCTGGGCGAGGAGGCGCTCGCTGGCGTGGGGCTGGTGGAGCTGGAGGCGGGGTCACCGGCGTGGGCCGGGCAGCCGTCATCGGATCCGGATGCGCGCGCGCTGGGCCTGGGCCCGCACCATCTGGCCAATGTGATCTACACGTCGGGCTCCACCGGCACGCCCAAGGGCGTGATGGTTGAACATCGGGGGGTGGTCCGGCTGGTGGCAGGGAGCGATTTCGTCGCAATCTCCCCGCAGGACGTCTTTCTCAACGCCTCCTCGCCGACGTTCGACGCGACGACGTTCGAGGTTTGGGGCGCCTTGGCGAATGGCGCCAGGGTGATGCTCTATCCCGGACGTTATATCTCGACATCAACGTTGGGCCGGATCATCCGCGACCAGGGCGTCACCATTGCCTGGATGACCGCACGGTTATTTGATCTGTATGTAGGGGAGGGGCGAAATACCGGTTCGCTGCAGCAGCTGCTGGTCGGAGGCGAAGAGGTTTCAGCCGCTTCCATTAAGGCATGCAAGAGCCGGCATCCGACGCTGCGGATATCAAATGGCTACGGGCCAACCGAGAACACCACCTTCACCCTCTGCTATCCGGTACCTGCTGGTTTCGATGGCCGGCACCGCGTTCCGATCGGCCGTCCGATTGCGAACACGCGGGTGTATGTGCTGGACGGTCATGGCGAGCCGGTGCCGTTCGGGGCGGTGGGTGAGCTCTACATTGGCGGGGCGGGGGTCGCGCGGGGCTATCTGAACCGCCCCGAGCTGACAGCCGAGCGGTTCATCGCCAGTCCCTTTGTGGAGGGCGATCGGCTGTATCGCACGGGGGATCTGGCGCGGTACCTGCCGGATGGCAATCTGGAGTTTCTGGGGCGCATCGACGAGCAGGTCAAGATCCGGGGCTTTCGCATCGAGCCGGGCGAGGTGGCCGCGCACCTGTGCGCACATGCATGGGTGCGCGAGGCGGTGGTGGTGGCGCGCGAGGAGCGGGCCGGCGAGCCGCAGCTGGTGGCCTATGTGGTGGCCGCACAGGAGGCGCAGGAAGCGCAGCTTGCGGCGACGCTGCGCGCGCATCTGGCGGGGCAGCTGCCGGACTACATGGTGCCGGCGGCGTTCGTGCCGCTGGGGGCGCTGCCGCTGACGGTCAACGGCAAGCTGGACCGGCGGGCGCTGCCTGCGCCGCAGGACGATGCGTATGCGCGGCGGGGCTACGAGGCGCCGCGCGGGGAGCTCGAGACGGTGCTGGCGCAGCTGTGGGCGGAGCTGCTGGGTCTGGAGCGGGTCGGTCGGCATGACCACTTCTTCGAGCTGGGCGGCCATTCGCTGCTGGCCGTGCAACTGATGGAGCGGCTGCGGCAGCGCTCGCTGGGAGTAGAGGTGCGCGCGCTGTTCGCGCGGCCGGTGCTGGCCGATCTGGCGGCCAGCCTGGGCAGCCATCAGGAGGTCGCGGTCCCCGCCAACCTGATTACCGCGCACAGTACGGCGATCACCCCCGGGATGCTGCCGCTCATCGGGCTGAGCCAGGCGGAGATCGACCGGGTGGTGGCCACGGTGCCCGGGGGACTGGCCAACATCCAGGACATCTATGCTCTCTCGCCGCTGCAGGAGGGCATCCTGTTCCATCACCTGCTGGCCAGCCAGGGCGATCCATACCTGCTGGTCTCGCAGATGGCATTTGCCGGTCGTGGCCAGCTGGAGCGCTATCTGGCGGCAGTGCAGCGGGTGGTGGACCGGCACGATATCCTGCGCACGTCGTTTGTGTGGGAGGGGCTGTCCGCTCCGGCGCAGGTGGTGTGGCGCCAGGCGCGGCTGGAGGTGGTGGAGGTTGAACTGGACGAGGCGGAGGGGCCGGCTCCCGAGCAGCTGCGGCGCCGGTTCGATCCGCGCGGGCAGCGCATCGATCTGGGGCGGGCGCCACTGATACGGTGTGTGACGGCCCGGGAGCCGGACAGCGGGCGCTGGCTGCTGCTGGAGCTGCAGCATCATCTGATCGGCGATCACACCACCTCAGAGGTAATGCATGCGGAGGTCCGGAGCGTGCTGGGAGGACGCGGGCACGAGCTGGCCGAGCCGCAGCCATTCCGTAACCTGATAGCGCAGGCGCGGCTGGGTGTGGGAGAGCAGGCGCATGAGCAGTTCTTCCGGGAGATGCTCTCGGAGATTGACGGGCCGACGCTGCCGTTCGGGCTGGGCGAGGTGCGCGGCGAGGGCAGCGGGGTGGACGAGGCGCTGCGGCAGTTGCCGCAGGCGCTTAACGACCGGCTGCGGCAGCAGGCGCGGCGGCTGGGGGTGAGCGTGGCCAGCCTGTGCCATCTGGCGTGGGCGCAGGTGGTGGCGCGCAGCAGCGGCCGCGAGCAGGTGGTGTTCGGCACGGTGCTGTTCGGGCGCATGCATGGTGGCACGGGCGCGGACCGGGCGATGGGCCTGTTCATGAACACGCTGCCGGTGCGGCTCGACGTGGATGGAACCGGGGTCGAGGAGAGTGTGCGTCGCACACACGCGCGGCTGGCGGAGCTGCTAACCCACGAGCATGCCCCGCTGGCGCTGGCGCAGCGCTGCAGCGGCGTTGCGGCGCCTGCGCCGCTGTTTGGCGCGCTGCTGAACTATCGCCACAATACGCTGGCGGCGCTCCCGGGCGTCGTGGGGGACGATGTCCTGGACGGCATGGAGTGGCTGGGTGTGCAGGAGCGCACCAACTATCCCCTGACCCTGTCGGTGGAGGACTGGGAAGAAGCACTGGGCCTGACGGCGCAGGTGAGCGGGCCGGTTTCTGCGGAGCGGGTGTGCGGTTACATGCAACATGCGCTGGAGCATCTGGCGGAGCTGCTGGAGCGCTCGCCGCACACGCCGGTGCGGGAGCTGGAGATCCTGCCGGGGCAGGAGCGCGGGTATCTGCTGGAGGAGCTGAACCGCACGGAGGCGGCGTATCCGTCGGAGCGGTGCATCCATGAGCTGTTCGAGGCGCAGGTGCGGCGGGCACCGGAGGCGGTGGCGCTGGTGCATGAGAACGAGAGACTGAGCTATGGCGAGCTCAATGCGCGGGCCAACCGGCTGGCGCACCATCTGATCGCACTCGGAGTCAGGCCGGATCAGCCGGTGGGGATCTGCGTGGAGCGCAGCGCGGCGATGGTGGTGGGGCTGCTGGCGATCCTGAAGGCGGGGGCGCGTATGTGCCGCTGGATGCGGCGTATCCGGGGGCGCGGCTGCGGCAGATTGTGGGGGAGGCGGCGCCGCGGCTGGTGCTGGCCGATGGGGCGGGGCGTGCGGCGCTGGGCGAGGAGGCGCTCGCTGGCGTGGGGCTGGTGGAGCTGGAGGCGCAGTCGCCGGCGTGGGCCGGGCAGCCGTCATCGGATCCGGGTGCGCGCGCGCTGGGCCTGGGCCCGCACCATCTGGCCTATGTGATCTACACGTCGGGCTCCACCGGCACGCCCAAGGGCGTGATGGTCGAGCACCGGGGGCTGGTGAACTTTCTATTTGGGTTTTCAGAGATATCTTCAATTTCTGACCGCGATACTTTTTTGGCTTTGACCACCATCTCGTTCGATATTGCGGGGCTCGAACTGTTCCTGCCTTTGAGCACTGGGGCCGCAGTCGCCCTTGCAAGCAGTAAGGATGCAATCGACGCCATCGCCTTACGCCATTACATAGCACATCACAACATTTCTTTCATGCAGGCGACTCCGGCAATGTGGCGCCTGCTCTTAGATGGAGGCTGGCAAGGAACACCAGCGCTGAATGCGGTATGTGGCGGAGAAGCGTTACCTGCAACTCTGTCACTTCGCCTAAATGAAGCGGTGAACTCTGTAAAGAATTTCTACGGGCCAACCGAAACAACCATCTGGTCATCCTTTTTTCCTATTGACACGCCATTCGGCGTGCCACATCAAGGTGTACCGATCGGCCGTCCGATTGCGAACACGCGGGTGTATGTGCTGGACGGTCATGGCGAGCCGGTGCCGTTCGGGGCGGTGGGTGAGCTCTACATTGGCGGGGCGGGGGTTGCGCGTGGCTACCTGAAGCGTCCGGAACTGAGCGCGCAGCGGTTCATGGCCGATCCGTTCAGTGCGCAGCCGGGCGCGCGGATGTATCGCACGGGGGACCTGGCGCGGTACCTGCCGGATGGCAATCTGGAGTTTCTGGGGCGCATCGACGAGCAGGTCAAGATCCGGGGCTTTCGCATCGAGCCGGGCGAGGTGGCCGCGCACCTGTGCGCACATGCATGGGTGCGCGAGGCGGTGGTGGTGGCGCGCGAGGAGCGGGCCGGCGAGCCGCAACTGGTGGCTTATGTGGTGGCCGCACAGGAGGCGCAGGAAGCGCAGCTTGCGGCGACGCTGCGCGCGCATCTGGCGGGGCAGCTGCCGGACTACATGGTGCCGGCGGCGTTCGTGCCGCTGGGGGCGCTGCCGCTGACGGTCAACGGCAAGCTGGACCGGCGGGCGCTGCCTGCGCCGCAGGACGATGCGTATGCGCGGCGGGGCTACGAGGCGCCGCGCGGGGAGCTCGAGACGGTGCTGGCGCAGCTGTGGGCGGAGCTGCTGGGTCTGGAGCGGGTCGGTCGGCATGACCACTTCTTCGAGCTGGGCGGCCATTCGCTGCTGGCCGTGCGGCTGCTCAGCCGAGCACTGGATGGGGGAATGAAATTAAGCGCTATCGATCTATTCGAAGCCCCCGTCCTGAAGGATCTTGCCTCCAGGGTCGAGATGGACATGGATCCTCATGTGTCTGGAGTGTTGCCGGTCCGTTTGGCGGGAACTCAGCCTCCCGTTTTCTTTGTTCCGACAGGCTATGGAGATTTTTCGTATGTCTCCACTTTAGCAAAAGAAATGGAAGTGGATAGTCCCATCTACGCTCTACCATGGCCCTCCTTCAAAGATCGTTCACTGACTCTTGAGGAGATCGCAACGCATACACTCTTGACGATGAAGAAGATTCAGCAACGAGCTCCCTACCGGATTGCCGGATATTCGTCCGGTGCGATCCTCGCTTACGCGATTACTCAGCAGTTGCTGCGCTTCGATGAAACGGTATCTTTTCTGGGGCTTATCGATGCCCCGCTGCCAGCAAATTCTCCGAAAAGATCTGATGCCGAAATAATACTCGAAATGGTATTTGAACCTCTGGAGTCTTTGGACGATGAACGATTCGAACTGCTACAGCGCTGCGCTAGGAACAGTTCTGTTCCGCAACTACTCCAAAAGGCACAGGAAATTGGGGCGATAGTTGCAGAAGCGGATTTCTACGAAACCGTCGAAACGTATATCCATTTTCAGCACGCGTTACTGAACTATCAGGTTCCATCCCTGCAAGTCGAAATCCACCAGTTCTATGCATCGGAGCTTCCCGAGAATTTCCGGGCTGGGTGCACTCCGGATGCAACGGAGGCCAAGAAGATTGCACCCATGCATGGCTGGGACCGAGTTCTAAATCCCGAGGCCATTCACGCCATACCGATTCCCGGCGATCACGTGACAATGATGGCCGTGCCGGAAAACCGTCGGATTCTTGCACGTGCGCTTTCCTTATGCTTAAGCAGCACACCACACCCGCGAACAATAGGGCCCTGACGCTATGACAACGCGCTCGCACAATCTCGACAGTTACCTCCCGTCGACTTTCGAAGCCCTAACGCAAGGAGGGGACCCGCGGATCGAACTCGACACCGCCGCAATGATCAACAAATATGGGGGGCGACCGATACCAGATACAGGACTGTTAGCATTTGGCTCCGCCACGGCATCTACTATCTCCCTATCTGGCCACTCTGCTGCGCAACAACTACGCTCCCATCTCTTGAGTAGCTTACGGGAGAGAAATCCGGCGGACGTTTATTTGGAGGAGATATCGAGGCTGCGTAGTGAATTTATCGACCTGTGTGGCTTAGGAGAACTATCTGGGTTGGAGGCTATTGTATCCGCTTCCGGCACAGATGCTCACATGCTTATCGCAAGACTGGTGGCCGGGACCAGCTCTCGCACAACGTTGGCGATCATGGTTCAACCGGAAGAGACGGGGAGCGGTGTCGCGCGTGCTTTGGCGGGCGCCTTATATCATCGCTATCCCCCCGCGATGAACCATGAGAATGTGGGAGATTTCGGCGATGTCAATCACGTCGAGTCGATAGCAATTCGCTCAGAGGACGGCAGTCTCCGATCCATTGCTGAGGTTGATGACGAACTTGAAGCAACGGTATTGAGTGCTGTAAAGCAGTATGAGCGCATTTTGATCGTATTAACCGACGTCTCCAAGACCGGCGTGTTGGGCCCCAGTCCGGATCGTGTCCTCGAACTCAAGCGGCGCTGGCCAAACATCATCGAGACTGTCATCGATGCCTCTCAATTCAGGCTGGCATCGAGCACGTTAGTTAGTTACCTCCGTGCGGATAGTATTGTCATCATTACTGGATCAAAGTTTTTTAGCGGCCCTCCATTTTCCGCAATGTTGCTGGTTCCGGCAGACGCAGCATGCAGATTGATGAAGCGGCCGGTCGATCCGGCACTTCGCGTCAATAGCGCGCGCGCAGAGTGGCCGCCACATTGGAATGGCATCATGTCGCTTCACAATGCAAGCAACTTTGGATTGCTTTTGCGGTGGGAGGCTGCCCTCGCTGAACTGCGGGATTTTCACAGCATCCCCGCGGAAGGTATCAGAAAGGTCGTGGAGAACTTCTATAACGCTATTACATCATGGATGAGTAACTCGCAACAGCTTAGTCTCCTGGAACAACCCGCCTTGCAGCGCCGTCCAACGGAAAATCAGTCGACGTGGGATCAGATTCCAACGATTTTTCCTTTCATCTTGTTCGAGTTTAATAACCGAAGAAGGCCGCTGCGCGCGGAGGAGACCACCAAAATCTTCAATCGAATGAAAGCAGACCTTGGTGGGAGGGCGCGCGGAGTAAAACGGAAAATATTGTCCGCGCGTTGCGAATTGGGTCAACCCGTTTTATGTGGCGAGATCGATGGGGTTCCTGTTTCTGCGCTGCGGATGAGTCTTAGCGCGCGCTTAATTGTGGAGGCCGTTTGCGAGAAAGATAACAGCGCTGAATATCTAGTAGAACGTGCCATTTCTGTGTTGGAAAAGGTATCTCTTCTCGCTAAGAACAGGGTGCTTGTATCCTGACTTAAAACAATCTTGGTCGAGCGCCGGGCCTACTGGTGGGCGGCGATCGCAATAGTCGAGAGAGCGCGAGATTTGCATTGGCGTTGCTCGAATATGGTAATGATTTTCAAACTCGAACCAGTGGCACACTGACTCCGATTCAAGGCTGTCAGCCAACCTGCAGCGAGAAAATGGCACTGACATCATGAGCAAATAGAAACGATCACTTTGCAGTGCTAGCAGTGATGTGAAGCGGGTCGACCCGTGGGGAGCGCAACTCAATAGTACGGCGTGGATATCCATTCTCGGTCAGAGAATGAGGCCTCTGGACGCGTCTTTCATCAATGGGGGCATTTGATCCAACATGACCGGTTGTCGAGCCGCAGTTCTCCACTATCTCACGCCGCGCGTGCATTGCATATATCAACAGGGAATTGGATTGAGCTTGTGCTCAACGGGGAAGCGCTTGTGGTGTTAGAAGGAAATTTTGTTAAGGAATACAAAGTGGATAGGCATAAACACGGGGGGTACGACAGAAAGACCGGCCAGGGTTTCGGGGAGTTGCCCTTGGTCTCCTGCCAGTCGGTGGAAGCGGTTGAGCCAGCCGAAGCCGCGATCGACCGCCCAGCGGCGCGGCAACGGCACGAAGCCATTTTTCGCCTCAGTCCGCTTGATTATCTGAAGCTCGATCTCTTCGTCGAGTGCGGCCTGTGCAGGCTCTTCGCAGGTATATCCCTGATAGGCGAACGCTACCTTGACCGTCTGGCCTTTGGCGTGCTGAATCTGGCGCGCCAATTCTCCGAACAGAGCATGCTCCTGTTCGTTGGCCGGCATCACATGCGCGGCAAGCAACTGCTCGAAGATGTCGACCGCCATATCGACATTACTGCCGCACGGCGGAAAGTCATTGGGCAACAAACGCCACGGCATAGCCGCGCGCACGATCCAGCGCAGTGCATTGAACATCTCGCGCAATTCATTGCAGCGACGCGGCGTGTCTTTGTTCATCAACGTCAGATACGCAGTGGCGAAGTACCAATCTTCATCCGATATATCGGTTGGCTATGGCCTGTGTTCTTTTGTCCCGTCAGGATACAAAGCCCGGAACAAAGTGCCTAACGTTCTCTAGATCATTGATGACCCTATCCATTCGGGGGGCTGTAAGAAAGAATATGAGCGATGCAATTTAATGATTCCCGTCGGAGTTCGGAGATGAATTTGAAAATATTTTCTTTGCGAGAGAGGCCGGAACTTATTCCTCTTGTTTTTTCGAGCGAGTTAGATAACATGTGGCCGGACTTTATGCGCCATGATCGAACCGCAAAGCTCTATTTTGGCGCGGGAGTCTTCTCAAGATACTTAGACTTCGCGTATGCTGGGCTTGTCGACGAGGAGGTCGTTGGGCGCGCTTTCGGCGTTCCATTTGCCTCAAACATCGAGGGCCGCATGGAATTGCCGGACGGCGGGTGGGATGAGCTTATCCGCTGGGCTCACGAAGACAGTCTGCTAGGCCGTGAACCAACGACGATAAGCGCACTCGAAATTACCCTACTGCCAAAGGCGAGAGGTTTCGGTAATGCGCTGGCACTGCTGAATGCGTTGAAGCAATGTGGCAAAATGGCGGGATTCTCAAAACTTTCGGTCCCCGTTCGGCCAAGCCAGAAACACCATGTGCCCGGGATGCCGATGCTCGAGTATACCCGACTACAACGCCCCGACGGTTTGCCGATGGATTCTTGGTTGCGAACCCACCTCGGTGCTGGAGGAAGGCTCATGAAAATTGCCCCTTATTCCATGACCATCGTTGGAACGATTTCGGAATGGTCACGATGGACAGGGCAAATATTCGAACATTCCGGAACTGCTGAGGTCGATGGGGCATTGGTGCCGGTGCTCGTTTCAATGGAGCAAAATTGCATCGTTTATGTCGAGCCAAATGTTTGGTTTCAATACGACCTATGATTGATGAAGCTTAATTCTTTCATTTCACGAAGTGAGATACGTCGATATATAAATGATGGCGAAAAAGAAACCTTGGTTTGACATGCGGGCGTTTAAGTACGTACTAGTCTTTACTGTACGATACTGGCGCAAACAGCCTGTGAGAATTTCCGCGATCGCGACGCTCGCATTACTGGCCACCCTTGCCGAGGTGGTGACGCCATTCTTTTCTGGGCGACTGGTGGATGCGCTGACAGCTAGTGGCGGTGATATGGGCTTGAAGTCCGCTGCGTGGCACCATGCAGCAAGTACTTTTGGTTTGCTGATTGCATTGGGAGTTGGCACGACCTTGGCGAGACATTTCACGCTTCACAACATCATGGTGCTGACGTTGAACATGATAAGCGATGTCGCGTCGAACGCATTTTGCCGGGTGCAACGTCTCTCCACCGATTGGCATACGAATAGTTTCGCCGGTTCGACAGTACATAGGATCACGCGCGGTATGTGGGCGCTAGAACTGATGAACGACACGCTGCTTCTCGCGTTGCTGCCTTCGCTGCTGATGCTGGGTGGCGCGACGATACTGCTTGGTGTCCGCTGGCCGCTGATGGGTGTCTTGGTTGGCGCAGGCTCGCTGCTGTACATTGCGGTCGCAGTGTCGCTATCGCTCGGCTATGTAGCGCCCGCCGCGCACATCAGCAATCTGTGGGACACCCGCATGGGAGGTAGGCTTGCCGACGCGATAGCCTGTAACTCGCTCGTGAAAGCGTTTGGCGCGGAGAGCCGAGAAGAAGCTAGGTTTGCCCGCATAGTCAGCAAGTGGCGTAAGCATGCGGCTCGCATGTGGGCGCGCAGTACGACCAATGGTGGAGTCCAGAGCGGCATGCTCGTGTTGATGCAAACCGCGATGCTCAGTGCCGCACTATGGTTCCGCGTGCGCGATGAAGCAAGTGTCGGTGACATCGCGTTTGCGCTAACAATGTTCTATGTCTTGCAAGGTTATCTACGCGAAGTTGGGATGCACGTACGCAACCTGCAACGCTCTGTGAATGATATGCAGCAACTAGTTTTTCTTGAGCGAGAGAGATCTGGCATCGAGGACCGGCCAGGTGCGCGTCCTATCGAGATTCGACGAGGGGAGATTTGCTTCGAGCGAGTGACTTTCCAATACGACAAAGTCCGGGAGCCTTTGTACAAGGATTTCTCAGTAACCATTGCGCCCGGTGAGCGCGTTGGGCTGGTGGGCCGTTCAGGGGCGGGAAAGACTACGTTCATAAAACTAATCCAGCGGCTCTACGATCTCAGCGATGGTCGCATAAGGATTGACGGGCAAGACATTTCCCAAGTTGAGCAGACTTCGCTGCGACGGCAAATCGCTATCGTGCAACAAGAGCCGTTGTTGTTTCACCGTTCGCTCGCGGAGAACATCGCATATGGTAAGCCGGACGCGACGCAGGCCGAGATCGAGCAAGCTTCCGCGCTAGCGAACGCGCACGAGTTCATTGCCGCGTTACCGAACGGATATGCCACGCTGGTGGGCGATCGCGGCGTGAAGCTTTCGGGCGGTGAACGTCAGCGAGTGGCTATCGCTCGTGCTTTCTTGGCAGACGCGCCAATCCTTATTCTCGATGAAGCGACCTCGAACCTTGACGGCGAAAGTGAAGTGCTGATTCAGCAGGCGATGGAGCGGTTGATGGTTGGGCGTACGACACTCGTGGCTGCGCACCGCCTGTCCACGGTTCGTGCGCTCGATCGGCTGCTGGTGTTTGATCACGGCCGCCTCGTCGAGGAAGGAAGCCACGACCGGCTCGTTCAGCTCGATGATAGTACTTACCGTCGGTTGTTTGATCAGCAGGGATTCGGGTTAGCTCGCGAGATTTGACGACGTTGTGTGCTGCCGTTGCTGACGAGCGGATCAAACGGCGACAAGTCGGAAGCGTTTCGCGGCGCCACCCGACTGTCGTATAGTTCGTTTGGTTCCCCTCCGGTTTGCCTGTGAGGTTCTCAATGATCTTCCTTTAGGGCCGATTGATTGAGATGAGAGATCAGGTCAAGCTAATGCCGGCGAAGCTCGTCCAGCCATGCAATATCGGCAACAAGAATCCCGCTGACGCTCGCGCGATCTGGATGGCCTTGGTCTGGACTGCGATAACGATTGCGCGTTCATGAACCCGGCCGTCTTTGATTTCTTCAAGGCAACGGGTATCGAGATGGTGCGCTGGCGTGGCTGCAAGAAAAACGATCAGGCGCGGGTCGCGCAAAAGAATGGCGCCGTCTGTACGTCATCTGGTGGGGGACGGCAGGCTACAAGGTCTCGAAGCCACAGAAAACTCTTGCCTCGCTTTATCAAGTGTCGCGGCTGTATATCAACTTCTTCCAACCGTCATTCAAACTGAAATCAAAGACAGGTCACGGCGCCAAGGTGACAAAGCGCTATGAGGCGAGTTTGACGCCGCCCGAAAAGGACGTACACCCCAGGATCGAGAGCGTGCGCGGCATGGCTGAGTTTGATGATGGCGCACTATGCGGCCATGCTGGTCCCGATCGCATTGCCTCTGGGTCGGGACGCTGGTGGCGCATACCTTTTTTTCGCGTCCGGGCAGCGATCGCGGTGAGGCCATGACAAAGGGAGATACCTTCAGCTTCTATCAGCGTATCTGTGTGGCGCGCGGCCTCCATCACGGCCAAAGCTGGACGTGTGTTCTGGTGCTGTACGGTATCGTCACGCTGTTTCCGTCGCCGATCGCGGCGCTGCTCGAATGGAAGGTTAGCGCGACCACCGTCATATCCGTCATGCCTCTATTGCTAGCGGTATTCGCAATTGACATCACGGATACGGTGGACTTCTCGGTCTATTCCGTGTCGGGAGCGTTGCTGGGCTTCACGATTCTCTTCGCACACACCTATGCGTCCGGGTTGCGCGCGTCTGGACCCGAGCGGACGGGCGATCGGGGGCACAGCGGCAATGCTGATGGTGGGGCGGCGTTCGAGTTGATTCTGTTCAATTCATGCGTCGAACCAAGCGTCGTTCGCCGGCCGTTCGCGACCTGATTCTTCCGCCGTGCCGATTGTGCTCGACGGTGACGACAATTTTCAGCCCAAACGTGGCGGATTTGCTAAAGTTGGTTGTAGAGTCGTTGACTTTGGTGGCGTCCGACCTTCATCGCGGTCAGTTTGCGGACGACCACCGGGTCAGCACCGTCGTGTTCGCGCGCGGCAGCAGCGCGAGCGCCGTGCGGCCGGCGCGCTGCGTGCGCCCGGCGTTGTCGAGCAGCACGAACGGTAGCTCGCGCAGTTGCCACTCCCGCGAGGGCACCGCCGGATCACGCGGCGGCAACAGGACGATCGGCGTGCTCAAAGGCCACTCTCTCTGTGGATTGCGTTATTCAGAGTTGGTCTTGTACCCGCACGATACGCGTAGTGTGAGTCAGCGGATCGCGATAGACGAGGGTCGTGCGATCCACTTCGGCGCGCTCATGCTGCACACTGCCGTGGACTAAAAAGTCCAGCCTGAACAAACCGTAGAGCCTTAAGCGTTGGGGGTTTCCGGTGGAAATCGTGTTGTTGGAATTGCAGAGACCTGGCATATTGCTGGGTATAGCCTGCAAATTCTGACGAGGTTTAGATGGGTCCGAAGGCGCCTGTAACGGAGAAGGATTTGTTCCGGCATCCACTGCGCGAACAGATCAATCTCAAGCATCCACTGGTACGGCTGGCCGAGCTGATCAATTGGGAGCGGCTCAGTGCATCGATGAGCGCGAGTTTCGTTTCGGGTAAAGGCAGACCTGCGAGTTCGCCTCGACTGATCGCTGGTCTGCTGTATCTGCAGCACGCCTTCGACCTCTCGGACGAGGATGTTGTGTGGCAATGGGTTTAGAACCCGTACTGGCAGGTTTTTACGGGCGAGACGTACTTGCAGACCGAACCGCCGATCGATCCGTCCAGCCTCACGCGATGGCGCAAACGGTTGGGAGAAGCCGGTGTCGAGGAGTTGCTCGCCGAGACGATCGACGCGGCGAAGCGTGCCGGAGTGATCAAGGCGTCGAGCGCGAAACGCGTAATCGTTGATACGACCGTGATGCCCAAGGCGATCGCACATCCGACTGACTCGCGACTGCTGGAGCGCTGTCGTGAACACCTCGTGAAGGCAGCTGCGCGGCACGGCCTGAAACTGCGTCAGAACTACAACCGCGAAGCACCACGCCTGGCCACCCAGATCAGCCGCTACGCGCACGCGAAGCAGTACCGGCGGATGAGCAAGGCAGTGCGCACCCTGCGCTCGCGTGTCGGCCGCGTCATGCGCGATGTCGAACGGCAACTCGACACGGTGGTTGATAACAGGCGAGCTGAGCTGCAGGAACTGATTGCCCGCACGAAGCGAATCCTGACGCAGAAGACGAAGGACAAAAATAAGCTGTATGCGCTGCACGCGCCGGAAGTCGAGTGCCTGGCCAAGGGTAAGGCGCGCACGCCATACGAGTTTGGCGTCAAGGTGTCGATCACGACGACACACCGGGAAGGGCTGGTGGTGGGTGCCCGCTCGATGCCGGGCAATCCGTACGATGGACATACGCTGGAAGAAGCGCTGGAGCAGGCAGCGATTCTCAGCGATGTCAAACCTGAAATCGCGATCGTCGACCGTGGTTACCGGGGCGCTGAGCCAGACGGGGTGAAGGTCTACCATCCCGGCCTGCGACGCGGCATCACGCGCACGTTGCGCGCCATGATCCGGCGGCGCAGCGCGATTGAACCAGCGATCGGTCATATGAAGGCCGACGGCAAACTCGACCGGAACTGGCTCAAGGGCGCGCTCGGGGATGCGATCAACGCAGTGCTATGTGGTGCCGGCCACAACCTGCGCATGATCCTCAGAAAGCTGCGGCGTTTTTACGTCCTTGTACTTGTCGCATTGCTCAACCGCTCCGCGGCTTCCGCTTCGACACCATGAACGGCGTCGTCGCCGAAAACGAATTATTCAGACCCGACTGATGAGAGTCCGGTCAGCGTATTCCATCGGGGACCGCCGGCCTCGCGCCGGACAGTGAAGTCCGGAAGCATGGCCGCAATCATTACCTGACCTTCGTTGCAAATGAGAGCCTTGGCAAGCCGGGGGCGTCCATGCATGGTGTACACGGGTCGGGCGGCATGATCAGGCGGCCAGCGCTTGAGGAGCCGGTGTGCTTTCAATCACCGGAGTGCCGTCCTTGAAGGGAATGCCCTTCAGAAGCGGTTCGAACTTGTCGACGCCGCGGATCTTTCTCCAGGTCTGCTCGGCCGCTTCAATCAGCTTGAACGCCACTATCTGCACTAATTGGCGGGGCGGGCAGGCTGATCCTGTATTTCGGCGATCGCGTCTGAAATAGTGTCCCGCATGGCGATTAGGTCGTCTCCGTTAATGACGAACCCCTGCCAGCCAAACCCAGGGTGCCGCAAATGGAGCAAGATACCGTCAGTCATCGTTTCTAGGCTAATCTGCCACGGCGGAAAGGCAACGGACTCCAGTTTCTGATTAAGGTCGGGGGGCGCAGTATCGATCTGCGGCACCATATTCAGACGTACGCGCCCTAATGTCTCGATTAATTTACTTAAATTATTCGCATTCATCCGTACAACGGACTCAGGAAACGCCAATGTTGCGCGGCTGTCTCCCTTTGAATCCAACTCAAATGTTACAACAAAGCACGATGAATCAGCGTCAGGATCTATATCACTCAATTTTGACCTCTCGTTTTACGGTTGTTCCACGCCGGTCGGGGCTGGAGTTTGTTGAGGCGCTGCCTGCTGACGGCGCATCCTGTCAAGATCGAAAAGGTTCAGCGTTGCCCCCCCTTCAGTTGGACCTGTCGGCCTCGGCGGAACTACCGGATCGTCCTTATCCTTGATGAGATTGTTATCCGATCTATATGCACCCTGCACACCTTGAATGTGATCGTAGCGATTTTGTGTCACCGCAAGAGCAGTAGCCCGGTCTCTGATAATGACAGGGCGCAGGAATACAAGTAGATTGGTTTTGGATCGGGTTTTATTTTCGGAGCGGAACAACGGGCCGAGCCACGGGATATCGCCAAGCAGCGGTACCTTGCTGTTGCTAACAACATAATTGTCCTGCATCAAGCCGCCTAACACAATAATCTCACCATCGTCTGCAAGTACAGTAGATTGAATCGAGCGCTTAGTGAATTGTGGGCCGTTTGGATTGGTCGATACGTCGGTCGTGGAGCCTACGATCGAGGAAGTCTCCGTAGCGAGCTGTAATTTTAGGATGCCACCCTCGGTGATCTGCGGTTTAATATCCAGCGTCAAGCCGACATCGACCCGATCAACAGTGTTAAGGGTCGACGGGTTGCTGCCGCTGGTACTTGTGAGACTGGCATAGGATTCCCTTATAACCGGCACGTTTGTACCGACGACAATTTTTGCTTCCTCATTGTCAAGCGAGATGATGTTTGGTGTCGAAAGAACGTTTGCATCGGAGGAATTTGCAAAAGCTTGCAGCAGAGCGCCAAGACCTTGCACACCGAGGAAATTGCGTACTAGACCTATATTGAGCCCTTGCGATAGCCCTGCAGTCGCGAGACCAGTTGCGCCATTCGCAAGTGCACCGCTCAAATTTACGATGCTGTTTCCGCTTCCGGTCGATAGATTCGTACCGCCTACGACAGTGTTGTTTCCGATCTGCCACTGGATTCCAAGATTTGCGCTGGTATCCGAATTCAGTTCGACAATAAGCGCTTCGATATAGACCTGCGCGCGCCGGGAGTCCAGTTCGTCGATAACTGCACGCAGATTACGGTATACCGGCTCGGATGCCGTGATAATTAATGAATTAGACGCAGCATCCGCTTGGATCATCCCGCCTTGCTGATTATCATCGCTTTTATCTTTATTGTTTCCAAGTAGACCAACCGCACTGTTCGTCCCACTTGAACCAGACTGTGAACTACCAAAGGGAGGCGATGAAGATGAGCCAGAGGGTAACGGCGGCATCCCTGATGTGCCAGTTGAATTGCTGCCGAAGGACGAGGATGAACCGGCATTCTGATTGCCTGTATTTGTGCCCTCGCTTGAGCTCGAACCGGTATCACCGCCTTTGCCGAGCATTCCCCGCAGAGTCTCTGCAAGCTTCACCGCATTAGCGTTACGCAGCGGCACAACGTGCATATTACCAAGTTGCGCAGTCGGCGCATCCAGCTGCTGTGCCAGTTTTTTCGCTTCTAATAGCCTTGCGTCGTTCGACGCACGCACCAATATCGAATTGGTGCGTGCGTCCGCGGTAACCAAAACCTTCATCGTGGCATCGGTGTTCCCAATTGCTCCAGGATCAAGCATCTTTGCGAGTTGCGGTGCCGCATCAAGCGCATTCGCGTTTTTCATTAAGACGACTGCTGAGTGCTGACCCGGTGTGTCAATGCCTGCGATGATTTGTCCAATTCGCTGTACATTATCCGCGTAATCGGTGACAACGATTGTGTTATTCGACGGATAGGCGGATACCGTGTTGTTTGGTGAAATCAACGAGCGCACAACAGGCAAAACGTTGTTGGCCGACGCGTTTCTTAGATGAAATATCTGCGTGACAACTTGATCGCCGCGTGCAGGTGCAACGTTGCCCACATATGTCGGGACACCCTGCAGCTTTGCATCGGCTTCGGGCACCACCTTCAGAAGACCATGGTCTTGAACCAGAGAGAACCCTTGCATACGCAACGATGACTGTAGCGTCTTGAGAGCCAAGTCCTCGGGCACCGGATTTTCCGACACAAGATTCAGTTGTCCGTTCACACGGGGGTCAACAACGATAGTTTTGCCGGTCGCAGCTCCGATAGCCTTCGCCACCTGATCGATGTCTGCATTGACGAAATTTAGCGTTACCTGCGCATACACGATGTGCGTGGTGATCAACCCAACCGCTAGAAGTGCCATCGCGACAACTCCCAAAACCTTACGATCTCTTCTCATGGAATGTGATGTGTTCCCACCGATTGAGTTGCCCAGACTGGCTGCCGCCGTTCGGCAAGGGTGATGGATTATGCCTAGGGGAGATGACACGAGCACCTCGATTACTGCCTGAGTGAGGGAATGTCATTTGTTAATAGAACGCAAACGTCGTCGCCCTTACAGTGCCATCCCGCTCCGGATCGCATAAAGGTTGGCATCGCCGTGAGCAACTGTACGCCAATCACGGACGCGCTTTGTCCTAGGTCAAACATCGAAGATGGATCTGACCTGTGGCCACGACAGACCAGCGAAAGAGCGTGCGCGCCTTAAATTTGACGCGATCTTATGCAAAAAACGTAACTTTGTGGAATCAAATTGTTTTGATACGTTTTGGAAGTTTCTTTGATAGAAAGCCGAGTGCGATTATGCACATAGGAGATTTCATGAAAAGGCGATAAGGCGCCTGCTCTCAAAACAGATCGATCAGGATGCGCTCCAATCCGTTGGCCGTGTGACCCGTGAAGAGAGCTTTCACGCCATCGAGAGAGTGAACCTGCGGATCAAATTGGTCGACGGAAAGAGGATTCGGGGATGGTTCATTTGCAGTGAACACTTGTCGGTTGGTTGTGGTGCAAATAGCGCTCAAGGATCGGTTAGAGTGTCGCCCTGACCGATTTGAGAAGCCGCGATGAACAAGCGCTGAAGAGTCTGGACGGGCTATTCGCTGGCCGTCATTTTGACCGTGAGGTGATCATTCTTTGTGTGCGCTGGTATCTGCGCTACAAACTCAGTCTGCGCGATCTCGTCGAGATGATGGCTGAGCGAGGGTTGTCGCTGGCTCACACGACGATTCTGCGTTGGGTGCGCCGCTATAGGTTCTGTCGCGGTAAGAATGAGAGTTTAGAGCGTGTTAGGAACTTTGAAGTACTGACACGGCGTGGACAAGCATGAGCATTGCGAAGACGACGAAATGAAGCCCAGCGAGAGTTTCGGGGAGCCGTTCATAGTCACGTGCGAGACGCCGGAAACGGTTGAGCCAGCCAAAGCTGCGCTCGACCACCCACCGGCGGGGGAGCAGAACGAAACCCTTTTTCGTTTCTTCGAGTTTGATCACCTGAAGGTCAATGCCCTCGTCGAACGCAGCCTGCGCTGGCTCTTTGCCCGTGTATCCCTGATCGGCAAATGCCACCTTGACCGTTCGTCCCGTTACCTGCTGGACCTGCCGCGCAAGCTCCGCTACCTGTGCGCGCTCCTGTTCATTGGCTGGGGTCACGTGTACCACCAGCAACTGTCCCAACGTGTCTACTGCAATATGTACCTTACTACCGCGCTTGCGCTTATAACCGTCATAACCCGCACGCGGGCCGCTCTCGCAGGTCGACTGTCTCGTGCGGCCATCGAGGATGACCGCGCTGGGCTGTCCCCGACGGCCCTGTGCCACGCGTATCACCGAGCGCAGGTCACTCACCATGCTCTCAAAGCAGCCAGCCTGCAACCAGCGTTGAGTCTGCTGATACACCAGCTCCCACGGCGGGAAATCATTGGGCAGCATCCTCCACGGCGCGCCGGCACGAGCCATCCAGCGCAATGCATCAAACATGTCGCGCAGTTCGTATTTGCGCTGGGGCGCGTCAACGTCCATCAGCGTCAGATACGGCGCCGCGAAACTCCATTCCTCATCCGACACATCAGTCGGATACCCTTTGCGGTCGGTTGTTTTCATCCCGCCAGGATACCAGGTCTCAATCGAAGTTCCTAACACGCTCTAGTAAAGACCCGATACGATACGGACTACTTATCCAGCCAGTGAATAGAATTGCTGTGCGGGATTCTGATCGACACCACCATCGTCCATCTGCCCCTTGACGATCATGTGCATAACTTCGATGCCGCCCAACAGGATGCGGGCACAACGAAATTTCTTGAATCCAAGCATCGGTCGGGTCCGGCGCTTGATCGCCCGATGATCCTGTTCGATGGTGTTATTCAGATACATTTTCTGGCGGACCTTGATCGGCACATCCCGCGGGGCGTTGATCGCTTGCAAGGCAGCCAGATTCGATCCGCTCCTGTCGATCGTCACGGTCTCGGGTTCGCCATTCTGGTCGATTGCCTTTTCGAAATAGGCCCGGGCTGCAGCCTTGTCCCGTCGGGCTCGCAACAGAAAATCAACGGTGTTGCCTGCCTTGTCGACAGCCCGATAGAGATACCGCCACTCACCCCTGATTCGAATGTAGGTCTCGTCCATCCTCCAGCTCTTGCCGACCGTCCGTTTGCGCCGTCGAAACGCCTTCCCCAGGACCGGCAACAGTTTGAGTGCCCAACGATGAACGGTCGAATGATCGACCGCAATCCCGCGCTCGGCCATCATCTGTTCGAGATGACGCAGGCTCAGCGGATAGGCCACGTACCACCGAACGACAGCAACATCACGTCCAGCGGGTAATGCAAGCGTTTGAGTACTTTTCCCACACCCGGACTCAGCTTCTCGGTCATCGATCAAGTCACCCATTAAGGCCCGTCAGCATACCAGACTGCCTTATTGCGACAGATCCCGACGAACCTGTCGACGTGCTTCATCAGCGGCCAGTCACTCAGCACTGCTGCCATCGCAGCATCGCGCGGCCGGAGGAACAGCAGGAGACCATGTTCAGGGCGGCCGCCCCAAGCCTCAACATCCATGAGGAGCGCCCGCAGGTTCGCGAGCGCGCTTTCGACGTCGATCGCCGCCACCGCGTCTTCCAGGCACACCACAAGTGAGCGCAATTCCGAGATCTTGGTGCCGAAAACCACGTCCAGCATGTCACCGCGGGTAGCCGGCATGTACAGAGTCGCCCCGAGGGCGAACGCGGAAATGTCGCCCCTCAGCTGGGACTTCGTGTGATTGTCGCGGCACGATACGGACCCAGGTCCGCGCCAGCTTCCTCTACGGTCACGCCCGCGCGGTCAGTGAGATGCATTAACAATTGCACGTCGCTGTCGTTGCTATCACGTACCAGAACGTGATCAGGCACACGACGCAGAACCGCTCTGGTTGCTTCAGCGATACCCGGCTTCACGCGATTCAAGTTGAAGGTGCCAAAACGCGCTGCCAGTGAGGACACCACGTGATCAGCGGACGCTTGGAGGTCCAATCGCTGTTCGTTGGTCCATGGAATTGCGGGATAAACTTCGCCCAGCGCCCCACGTTCGGCCTCGATCTTATCGATGAACTCTCGGGTTACGTCATGCTTAGGCAGGTGGTCGTATGTCACGCAACCATGAAGCCCACCTTGAGTCGGCCAGATGGTGCGGGATATGAGGCCCGACACGGTTGCACCGAGGATGCCGGACGGAATTACCCAGTCCTCTGCAGAGCCAGCCAGCCAAGCGCGGCCGCAGGGGTCTGCTAGAACAACGAGGCGAGGCTCCGCTGGGAAGCGCTTGTCGTCGTCCAAGGTCCGCTTGAGCTCATCGGAGATTGCGCCTTTGCCGGTCCAACCATCCACGAAGGCGATCTTTTCGGCCCCATGCAGCTGGATGATGGCTTCCAGAGCCACCATGTCGATCCCGCGATCGCGAATGATGCTGACACCGTAGTGGTGAGTATCGCGGCCCATTTCGACGAGTGCCCGGCGCAGCAGGACACCGAGGGGGACGCCTGCGCGAACAAATGAAACCAGGGCGATGCTCGGCCCGGTGTAAGCGGCACTCAATGCCAATGCCAATGCCTGAACATTGGAAGCCATACGAGTGCCGTTCCGCGCCAGGGCATGGGTGTAGAGACCCTTGTGCACGTCGGTAGGAGCCTGCTCGAAGCTTATCATCTCGGAGTAGTGCTTCCGGTTCGTCTGAATCAGAAGCTCCTTTTCCTCAACGGTAGTGAAGCTCATCTGCACGCGTTGCAAAAGGAAATGCACATCTTCAGGGGCGTAGCTGCCGCTGCCGACGGTGCGCAGGGTGGCGAGAGGATTACTCATTGATGAGCTCCTTCACTACTGTTGCCAGTTGACTGCGCGCCGGCGTTGACCACATGTGACAGAGGTCCATGAACCCCAGGTCGGAGATGCTGTCACCGAAGCCCAGGACCGGCCGCTCGCCGTGGACTTCACGATCGCGGCGCAACCATTCTTGAACGGCGAAGCGTTTTTCCAAACCCGCAGGCAGGAGGGCGAGGTTGTTTCCATTAACGTGGGTGTGCATGCATTCCAACATGCTTCGAGATTGAACTTCGGTCAGCAACTCGGTGAGCACCGAGTCGTCGGACTCGTTGTGTTTGGTCAGCACGTAGTGGCGCAGACCTTTCTCTTCAACTACCCAACTGCGCAGGGAGTAGCCCAGTTCTTTGCCGATTTGCAGGGTGGCCTCCCTCAGTGTCGACAGCCGGTCTTGAAAGGTCCGGAGCGACTCGGCCATCTGTGCGTGCCAGGGCTGGTCAAGCGATCCGTCAGGGCGGAGCATCACGCCACCATGGGAGCAGATTGCACCTTCGGTGAAAGGAAGCTTGACGCGGTTGTAGGCCTCCACGCTACGTGCGGTAACCGGAACGACGTCGGCCGAGGCCAGCAGCCAGTTCAGGAAGAAGTTCTGGACCGGGTTCATGTACCCGTTGGGCTGCCCATGCACGTCCAGGGTGGCGATGATTCGTGGGGTGGCGTCCGCCATCTTACTTGCGGTCTGGAACAGGGTGTCGTCGAGGTCGACGAATATCAGCGGGCGATTACTGCTCATCGAGAATTATCTCCGCATTCAGGACATCAACCAGTTCTGCAGGGAGCGCTTGCGCCGGGGTTTCGGTGCAGACAAGAACTCGGTCGAATTGACCGGGCTTCACGTTGTAGAGGAAGTTCGGAATACCGAGGCCATAGTTGTCAGGAAACGACAGCGCGTGCTCGATGGCGTGGCCTATGGCTATAGGGGACCTGGTGGTAGCGCTGAAGTAGACGTCTGCCCCGGCTCGCTCCGCGCGCTCCGCCAGCAGGAAGGGACGCCAGACGAACTCACCGGTACCCACTACGACGACTTTCTCGCCGGGCTGGATCTGAATGTTCGGTGCGAGCGTGTCGTCCACGTGGCGAACGCCCAAGCGCCCCCAGTCATTGCGGGGTGAGAGAGGCCATCCGCCTATAGAAACGGCGCCGACACCTAGCATATCCGGCGGGGGCGCGGACTGATCTTCGTGGAACTGATACGAGCCGCTCAGCAAGGATACGGCGGTGGTCGACTCTCCGATGGCCTTACGCACAGCACCCCCAGACCAGTCCGTCAGGACGCACGTGACCACTCGCTCGATCTTGTTCAGGCCGGCTTCGATTAGTGCGCGGTGCAGGTTGAGAAAGGTCTTGCCGGTCGAAGCCTCATCATCCACCAAGATTAAAGATCGGGCCTGGAGCATCAAATCACGAACCTCGGGATCGACTGGCAGGTGGATTAAATGGGTGCTGGCATGACTGTGCTCTTCCTCGAATCGAGAAAAGAGGTCGGTACCCAAAGGATGACGGGTACTGGTGAGGTACACGCTGTCGGAACGCGTGGCACTGTAAGCACGGTGCACGCCGGCACCGAGGCCAACTGCGGCTTCGGCCACGCCTATTACCAGCACTGGGCCGGGCAGGTCCGCTGGGATCTCGCTGACGAGGCTCTCGAAACTGGCAGCCATGATCGATGGCCGCGTCGGCACGAGTCGTCCCAGAACTTTTGACACGAAGAGGAATGCCCGCTTTGGATTCCGGCGCTCTGCGAAACCGAACAGGGTAGCTGCGGGCAAGGCGGCGGCGTCGACTTTGACCTCGAGCAGTCCCCGCTTAAGTTGAGCGCGTAGGAACGTCGGTACTACATTGCTGTCCATGAACTGCTTCCTTGCGAAACGCTGATCAATGAGCCGATTGCCGATTGCCGATTGCCGATTGCCGATTGCCGATTGCCGATGGCTTGGCGGTGCGACTCGCGGCTTTTAAAAAAAGGACGGTCGTCGACGGCTGATGCTAAGCATCCGCGCGGGTGTATTTCCGGGGCACGGCTCTTTTCGGCATTCTTCGTCGACGGCGGTGTCGCGAAGATCGTGGCATCCACCGGCGTGCCTTCTTTCATCCCCGCGCTCGCATAGCGCGATGCCGATCTCATCGAACAGCTTTCGCGTCAACTCATGCTGCGACCAACAGGCGCTGAAACTTCACAGCGTGGCGGCATTCGGTAGGTTCTCGCGCGCCAAGCCGATGTCCGGGAACGCGCGCATCGCGAAACTGTCGTTCAGCGCGTCTTCAAGGCCTTCATCCGTCAGGCCGTACCACTGTTCAAGAAAGTAGATCCGCAGCATCCGCTCAGGTCCTATCGGCGGGCGGCCCCCTTCGCCTTTCGGGTAGTACGGCCAGTTCGCCAACAGCAAGCGCTCCCACGGTACCACTTTCTCCATCTCTGCAAGGAAACGCTGACGCCTGATCACTTGCTTCTTGTCCAGACTTCCTACTTCTGCAAGACCGAGCTACCGCTTCATGATCGTGGGACCGATTCGTGAGCCTCCTGCTACAACGTCTTCGTCCTCATCACCGACGACCGCGTAGCCGATTGATCAGACTTTCCCAAGTTTGATGCGAGGTCGAGGACCTAACAGGCTGTCGAAAATCGCCTCGTTTTGACAACCGCGGCAATGTTTAAAGGGATTTCGTATGCAATTCGTCGCTGAGTTGCACATGGATCGTCCGGGGCACACCACAGGCGAGTGAGCCAGCCGGCGCGTTTTCGCCCGGTGGCCGCGTCCCGGCGACTCATTGCGCTGCTCCTCGCGGCACGGCCATCAGTATTCGGGCCATTCCGGTCAGGTTGCTCGCCAGCATCGTCAGTCTGAAGTGCTGGTGACCCGCTTGATGCCTCGATAGTTGGTCTGCCGAATTCTGCCAATGGTCTTGCCCCAACCGGAGTACTCTTCGATGCGTTTAAGTTTCACCTGGTTGATGCCATAACCGGCGTGCCGCGAAGCGCGCCCATCAATCGCGCTTCCGTCTTGATGAGCAACGTTGCGCGCCACATGGGGAGTCACGTTGCGCGTCCGGCAATCACGAACAGAGTCGCACATGTCGTAAGCCTTGTCGGTCCCAACAGGATTTGGTCGCGAAAAGGAAACAGTCATAGCAAAGCGCGATATCATAGGATTGCTTATTTCGCCAGCGAGTAGACTTGCTAAGTAGCAGATCGTTGAATTGTTCGGGTATGTGTTCTGGCAGACCTTGATCGGCGTCTCGCGTTCGGCGGTGAGCGCTTGTAGCGCCGAAACGGCTTCTCTAAAACCGGCAACAGTTTGAGTGTCCAGCGATGCACAGTCGAATGGCGAACCGAAATTCCTCGTTCGCCATTCGACTGCTCGAGGTGACGTAGACTCAGCGGATACGCAGCGTACCGGCACACGCAGAGAAGGATTACGTCAAGCGGATAATGTAGGCTCTTGAGCACCTTCGCCACCGCGCGATTCAGGTTCTGCTTCATCGGCCAGATCGTCCGTCTTCGGGGCCTCAACATGGCAGGTCCCTTATTGGGAGAAAGCCTTGGTCATTTCTTTAGTCGGACGCCGATGCCCATGCACGTTCACCATGCTCCGCGACGACCCCAACTACCAACCACTTTAACTGCTTGATCACTTCATTCTGATGGCTCATCGATCGGATCGAACTTCATCACTGGATGAGCTTCGTAGCCCTGAAAACACTCACCGAAACGGCGTCCACTCGGATCGTTGAAGGTGTGATCGGGCAATCCTAACGGCAGTTCATCCCTGATACAAGCATAACTCGCTTAAGTCGGCATAAGTAGAATTTATGTGGCAAGGAAAAGTGAGCTGCTTGGATATAAGCCGAATTTATTTCATATTCCTAGTCGCGCAAAATAGAATAGGGCCCTGCCTCGGTCCACCGCAGTATTGTGCCGGTGCCGGGGTACCTTGGTCCTTCTGAAGGAGGCAACGTAGCGTCGAAAGGGTGTTGGCCGCCCGAGCCCCGAAGCTGATCATTAGGCCATCAGGCTGTTGGTGCTATTTGAAAGCGCGGTTTTGTAGACAAGCCGGCGGTTGGCGTGACGAGGCGTAGACGGTCGATGCGCTGCTGCGCCCCCTCCTGCAATGGCTAATGCACATCGTTATTTCGGGATGGCGATTGATCAGCATTGGCGGTCCACAAAAAGGCGGCCGTTGACAAAAGGGTGGCGATCTGATCGCCGCTTGACGCGCGCAACGACGGGTAGGCGACACCGCTCAAAAATTGTCCAGGAGAGGTACCTGAACAACATAGCGTCACGTGAGATCGCTGCGCCATCAAAGGCATCATCAAGCTGATGTTCGCTTCAGGAATTTTTGGATCTGATGCGTCATTCTGTCGGGCACATAGAGATCATGCACATGAGTCGAAAAGGGTAAGTATGCGACGCTTGCAATTCAAGAGTCCCAGTCGAATAGTGCTATTCCGGGGCCACGCAACAGAAATTTCTGGTTCTGTGTGATCGCTTTTGACGCTAGCCTTAGCGGGATGCGATGCGGCTGCTGACGTGATCCGTGCGGCTCCGAGAAAATGTATTGATCCGTCAGTAACGCTTGGTCGAGAACACGATGAATGCTGTCAAATGTCGCGTCGACACTCGGCGAAAAAAAGAACGCGCGGACTTTTGGAATATGTGGATTTGGCTGAAGCTTGCGTGCATATCGGGCAAAACGGATGGGAGCCCGTTATCAGTTGAGCAATACAAAGAGAGGGACATCCATGAATGGCATCAATCAGTCGTCCACTTCGGTCGCGGCACTGCCGTCCGGTGTCCGCGTGGCTGGACAGCCTAAATTCGCAACGGAGATAGTTGCTGAACCGCTGACAGGCGGGCAGTTGACCTTTGGAAAGAACGACGAAAGCGGTGTTCGAATCGCGGTTGAAGATGTGAACAAAGCATCAGCAGCGGCAAATCGTCGCTCGGTTGCGGTCGAAGTGCTATCGGAGGATGACGCAGTGGGTCGGGAACCGGGCGCGTACTCCGTTCAGAAACTCGTCTATTCGGGAGACACGACGGCGATCGGTCGCAGTATTTCTGGCGTGATTTCGTGACAGTGTACAAGCAGATGCAATTCTCAACCATGATCGGGAAGTCGCATTCGATCGGACAGGCGACTGGATCGACGCGCATGTGACGGTCTGTGCGATTTGCGGCGATAGCCGCGATCGCACTCGATTATTTTTTGACAGGTAACGGACATCATCGGACTGTCCGTTACCCCGTATCAACCCGTAGGCGGTCAACTGGAGTAAGAGAGGAATGGACATTCTGGTCCAACAAATCATGAATGGACTGGTGCTTGGCAGTGTCTACGCCATCATCGCACTGGGCTACACGATGGTTTACGGCATTCTGGGCATCATCAACTTCGCTCACGGCGATGTGTTGATGGTGGGCGCGATGGTTGCGCTCTCCGCCATAGGTGTGCTGCAGAACCACTTCCCCGGCCTCGGCAACGTGCTGACGCTGGTCATCGCGCTGCTCATCGCGGCGGCGGTCTGCGCGGTGGTCGGCTACACGATCGAACGCGTGGCCTACCGGCCGTTGCGCCGCGCACCGCGTCTCGCGCCGCTGATCACCGCGATCGGTGTGTCGATTCTGCTGCAGACGCTCGCGATGATGATCTGGTCGCGCAATCCGCTGCCGTTCCCGCAACTGTTGCCCACTGACCCGATCAACGTGATCAAGGCCACCGACACGACGCCCGGCGCCGTGATCTCGATGACCGAAATCGTGATCATCGTGGTGGCGTTCATCGTGATGGGCGGCCTGCTGCTGCTCGTGCATAAGACCAGGCTCGGCCGTGCGATGCGCGCGATCGCCGAGAATCCGAACGTCGCGAGCCTGATGGGTGTGAGCCCGAACTTCGTGATTTCGGCGACCTTCATGATCGGCTCGGCGCTCGCGGCGCTCGCCGGCGTGATGATCGCGTCCGAATACGGCAACGCGCACTTCTACATGGGCTTCATCCCTGGCCTGAAGGCCTTCACCGCGGCGGTGCTCGGCGGTATCGGCAATCTCGGCGGCGCGATGGTCGGCGGCGTGCTGCTTGGCCTGATCGAGCAGTTGGGCGCCGGCTATATCGGTAACCTCACGGGCGGCGTGTTCGGTAGCAACTACCAGGACGTGTTCGCGTTCATCGTGCTGATCGTCGTGCTCGTGTTCCGTCCGTCGGGTCTGCTCGGCGAACGTGTCGCGGATCGCGCCTGATCCCGGGCCACAAGGAGTCAACAATCATGACCTCAATTCAACCGATCGAGCCGTCCACAACGCTCATCCCCGAAAAGAACCGCACGAAGACGCTGACCATCGGCATCCTTACGACGATCTTCGTGATCGCCGCGCCGATGATCATCGGCGCGGCGGGCGGCAACTACTGGGTCCGCGTGCTCGACTTCGCGATGCTGTACGTGATGCTCGCGTTGGGCCTGAACGTGGTGGTGGGCTTTGCCGGCCTGCTCGACTTGGGCTACATCGCGTTCTACGCGATCGGTGCCTACACGGCTGCGCTGCTGAGTTCGCCGCACCTGTCGACGCAATTCGAATGGATCGCGGCGCTCGCGCCGCACGGTTTGAACGTGCCGATCTGGATCATCGTGCCGATCGCGATGTCGCTGGCCGCGATGTTCGGGATCCTGCTCGGCGCGCCGACGCTGCGTCTGCGCGGCGACTACCTGGCGATCGTGACCCTCGGCTTCGGGGAAATCGTGCGGATCTTCATGAACAACCTCGACCGTCCGGTGAACATCACCAATGGTCCGAAGGGGATCACCGGGATCGCGCCGGTGCAGATCGGCGGCTTCAGCTTCGCGCAGTCGCACTCGCTGTTCGGCATGCAGTTCCCGGCGGTGTACCTGTACTACTACCTGTTCGTGCTGTGCGCGCTGTTCGTGATCTGGACGTGTACGCGTCTGCAGCATTCGCGTATCGGCCGCGCGTGGGCCGCGATCCGCGAAGATGAAATTGCCGCCAAGGCGATGGGCATCAACACCCGCAACGTGAAGCTGCTCGCGTTCGCGATGGGCGCGTCGTTCGGCGGCTTGTCGGGCGCGATGTTCGGTGCGTTCCAGGGCTTCGTGTCGCCGGAATCGTTCACGTTCTGGGAATCGGTCGTGGTGCTCGCCTGTGTGGTGCTCGGCGGCATGGGCCACATCCCCGGCGTGATTCTCGGCGCGGTGCTGCTCGCGGTGTTCCCCGAGTTCCTGCGCTCCACGATGGGTCCGCTGCAGAACATGATCTTCGGCCATGAAGTCGTCGATACCGAAGTGATCCGTCAGCTGCTGTACGGTCTGGCGATGGTCGTGATCATGCTGTATCGCTCGGAAGGCCTGTGGCCCGCGCCGAAGCACGAAGACAAGATTGCGAAGCTGGCGAAGCGTAGCGGCAAGAAGCCGGTGCGCGCATAAGGTCCGGTGGAGAAAAAGACATGAGCGATAACGTAAGCAACAACGCGGCGATCCGTCTGTCGGTGAAGGGCGTCAACAAGCGCTTCGGCGGTTTGCAGGCGCTTTCCGAGGTCGGCCTGCAGATCCGCGCGGGCGAAATCTACGGTCTGATCGGCCCGAACGGCGCCGGCAAGACGACCTTCTTCAACGTGATCACGGGTCTGTACACGCCGGATTCGGGCGAGTTCAAGCTCGACGGCGAGAACTACACGCCGACCGCGGTCTATCAGGTCGCGAAGGCGGGCATTGCGCGCACGTTCCAGAACATTCGCCTGTTCGGCGGCATGACCGCGCTCGAAAACGTGATGGTCGGCCGTCATGTGCGCACCAAACACGGTCTGCTCGGCGCGGTGTTCCAGACCCCGGCCGAACGCCAGGAAGAGCGCGAGATCAAGGAGCGCGCGCTCGAACTGCTCGACTACGTCGGCATCACGCAATACGCGGACTACACGTCGCGCAACCTGTCGTATGGCCACCAGCGTCGTCTGGAGATCGCGCGTGCGCTGGCGACGGATCCGAAGCTGCTCGCGCTCGACGAACCGGCGGCCGGCATGAACGCCACCGAGAAAGTCGAGCTGACCAAGCTGCTCGACAAGATCCGCGCGGACGGCAAGACGATTCTGCTGATCGAACACGACGTGAAGCTCGTGATGGGCCTGTGCAACCAGATGACGGTGCTCGACTATGGCAAGGTGATCGCACAGGGTCTGCCGCAGGACGTGCAGAAGGATGCGAAGGTGATCGAAGCTTATCTGGGTGCGGGGGTCCACTGATGTCCACGACGCAAGCAATGTTGAAAATCAAGGGCCTGCAGGTCAACTACGGCGGCATCCAGGCGGTAAAGGGTGTTGACCTCGAAGTCGGGCAGGGCGAACTCGTCACGCTGATCGGCGCGAACGGCGCGGGCAAGACCACGACGATGAAGGCGATCACCGGCCTGAAGGCGTACGCGGCCGGCGACATCGAGTACATGGGCCAGTCGATCAAAGGCCTGCCCGCGCACGAGTTGCTCAAGCGCGGTCTCGCGATGGTGCCGGAAGGTCGCGGCATCTTCGCGCGTATGTCGATCGTCGAGAACATGCAGATGGGCGCGTATCTGCGCAACGATGCCGACGGTATCAAGTCGGACGTCGAGCGCATGTTCGGCTTCTTCCCGCGTCTGAAGGAGCGCGCCTCGCAATACGCGGGCACGCTGTCGGGCGGTGAGCAGCAGATGCTCGCGATGGCGCGCGCGATCATCTCGCGCCCGAAACTGCTGCTGCTCGACGAACCGTCGATGGGTCTGTCGCCGATCATGGTCGAGAAGATCTTCGAAGTGGTGCGCTCGATTTCCGCTGAAGGTATGACGGTGCTGCTCGTCGAGCAGAACGCGCGTCTCGCGCTGCAGGCGGCCAATCGCGGCTATGTGATGGACTCCGGTCTGATCACGATGTCGGGCGACGCGAAACAGATGCTCGACGATCCGAAGGTTCGGGCCGCTTACCTGGGAGAATAATGCTGTTGTGTGATACTGGCTACGGTAAGTCGGGTCCCGGCTTCCCGAAGGATCCGCCGATGCCGAGGTCACGCTGATCAAAAAGCGCGCTTTGCACGTTAGATCATTTACAGGCATCTACGACTACGGCTATAACTCGCACCATCGCTTTAAGGTCGACAGTGCCTAAGCGGGATCACTTTCCGCAGCGGTGTTGCGGGGTAGGTTCGATCCAGACGCGTTCAATCTGGATATTACAAATCAGCGGACGTCTAGTCTTACTGTGTCACAAAAACTTATTTGCAGCGAAGCGATACCTGGTAGTATTGAATAATACAGACTTCGGGCGATCGCGATGAGAGAAGATATCGACGAATTTGACGCGTATCTGAACCATCTGGCGCAGGCGTTAGGGCACGCCGATCGCCATGCCGGCCTTAAGGGTTACTGTTCGGGCCTGGTATTGCCGTTGTCACGCAAGAGCGTCGAGCCGATGGCCGCGCATATTGACCCACTTCACGCGAGTGCGAAGCACCAGTCACTCCGCCATTTTGTGGCCAAGGCAGAATGGTCTGACCGGGCGGTCCTGCAGCGGGTACGCGAATGGGTGATGCCCGCGTTAGACGCGCACGCAGCTGAAGAAACCGGTTACTTCTGGATTATTGACGACACCGGTTTTCCAAAGAAGGGGCGTCATTCGGTCGGGGTGGCACGTCAGTACTGTGGGCAACTTGGCAACAGGACAACTGTCAGGTCGCCGTGAGCCTGTCGATCGCGACGCAACGTGGCAGCCTGCCGATTGCCTGGCAGCTGTATGTCCCCAAGGAATGGATTGAAGACCGGGAACGTGCCCGTCGTGCGGGCATTCCCGACGATCTGGCTTTCGAGACCAAGCCCCAGATTGCGTTGACCTAACTTCGTGAGGCTATAGCATCCGGCGTTGCCCCGGGCATCGTGCTGGCCGATGCCGGGTACGGCGACGAAACCGCTTTCCGGGATGGGGTAACTGAACTGGGTTTGTTGTACGCGGTAGGGATACGGCCTGGCACCTCTGTGTGGGCGCACGGTACGGCGCCACTTCCACCCAGGCAATGGAGCGGGCGCGGCAAGCCACCGACATTGTTGCGCCGTGGGCCCGGCCACGAACCGATCGCGGTAAAGGAACTGGCCATCCAATTGCCCGTGAACGCCTGGCAAACCGTCACCTGGCGGGAAGGCAGCAACGCAGCACTTTCCTCTCGCTTTGCCGCCGTGCGGGTTCGTCCCGCACATCGCGACTATTGGCGAAGTACCGTTCGCGACGAAGAATGGCTGCTCATTGAATGGCCTGATGGCGATACGGAGCCGCTCAAATACTTTCTCACTACCGCCCCCGAAGAGGCGACCCTCGAGCAGCTCGTGTTCGTGACCAAGATGCGCTGGCGCATCGAGCGCGACTATCAGGACCCGAAACAGGAGTTCGGGCTCGGCCATTACGAAGGGCGAGGCTGGCGTGGCTTCCACCACCACGCCACGCTGAGTATCGCTGCATATGGGTTTCTGATGGCTCAGCGACTCAGGATGCGCTCGGATGAGCGCGATAAAAAAAACTTCCCCGAACGCGCGCTGCCTGCCCTTCCCTCCGATTACATCCCCCGGGGCAGTCCAGCGCGCTCAACGCCACGTTCCTGATTCCATTACCACGTTGCGTATCCTGCTTGGACTACGGCTCATGCAACGATGACATTCTTCCTGTATGGTAATAGGCTGCATAACTGATTATGTGACACAGTAAGACTAGGGGCTCGTTGATTGTCTGGCCGTCTGCGACCACCACGTTGCGTTTTTCGACCAAACCCTTCGTATTCACGACCTCGGAACGACAGTCGGCTGGCCCCATCATCAGGAGTCCGATGCGGCGCGTGACAACTGCTGAACGTTGCTTGCAGCGTTCTCTATCGTCAGATCGCTCCTGCGCTTGACCTGCCCTTCAAGTGACGCACGCGGGCCGAGACGGATCGTCCCGTAGTAGTAGACGTTGCCTATCACGCGGCCATTGATCTCCAGAGCGCCGCGGGCATGGACGTCGCCTTCGACGGTTCCGTCCACCCTGACATGCTCGCCTTCGACCTGACCCTTCACCATGCCTCCCGGGCCGATGTGGACGAGGCCGGAACTTGAAACGACATTCCCGTCCACGATGCCGAAGTTACTCATACCGTGATCGAGGATGACGTCACCGTGGATCGATAGCCCCGCGGACAGGAGCGTGACATTAAGCGGCTGTTGCTTCATCGGTCGCCTCATCAGAATAGCTGCACATCGCCCGACTTTGAGGGCTGTGCTTTGGGTTGCGCTGGAGCGGCCGGCTCGGCGATATCGCTGTTTGCAGTGGCCGCCGCGTGGTGGGTAAGGCGATGCAGAGGACGCAAGGCAGGGCGCGACTCGAGCCTAGGAGCATCCTGCGCCGACCCGCCGGGAACCGCTTTCGCCTGGGTTGTGGCGGGCACAACTGGGGGCGTGCCGCGGGCTGGTTGTTATTCGGGGCATCGGTCACCTTCGGCGCAAGTTTGGAGGGCTCTGTTGCAGGCGACGGCGACGAAATCCCACTGACAGAAGTAGCGGACGGCGAAGATCGCTGCATCCGAATGGGGGATGCTGCTGCTGCATTTACGGCAGAAGCATGCGGAGCCTGGGCGACTGGAGCAGCCGGTAGAACCGACTGAGAAGCGAGAGTGCGGGCATCGACGTCCGCGAGTGCGGACTGAGCCACCGGTCTGTGCGTGTCGAGGTCACTCGACACAAGCGGACGTGCGGGCGCGGCGTTGATCGGCATCGTACCGTCGGAGCTGCCAGCAGGAACCGGAGACGGCTTCGCCGGGTTGGGTGCGACCGGCACTTTCGGCGCCACGACCGTATCATGCATCGCGCGCCAGATACGCGCGGCGCTTACTCCACCGCCTGCAGCTAAAGCGGCAATCGCAAGCGCGAGGACTGCAGGCTTGCCGGCCTTGCGTAGCACAGCCCCAATACTCCGCTTGTGCAGTCACCTTTTCCTGAAGACGCTTTTCAAGAATTTCGATCTGTGCAGAAAGGGTGGCAATGACCGCCGCGTTCGCCCTGATCGCCAGCGCCACGTCCTCTTGCAGCCGCATCTGGTCGATGGTTTCGGCGCTCAGGCCCATGGCCTGATTGCTGGTGATGCGAGTGCCATGCTGACGGGCCGTGATGTTTTCGACCGCGAGGATATGCTGGCAGCGACTTCGCACCAGTTGCATCCGCTTCCTCGCCAGATCCCGGACGGCACGTTGTTCCGGCGGCAGGATGGCTCCCGTAGGCAGGATCCCGAGCCGCATCAGGTGTGCAAGGTAGCGAACATCAGTTTCGTCGCCCCTGTGCTTGAGCCCCTCGTATTTTTTAATCGCAGCGGTATGCGCCAGATCCACGGTGAAACCGGCAGCCTGAAGGCCATCAACAAGCCAGTACCAGTTGAACGTTGATTCGACGACGACTCCCGCCAGCTCGTCGCGCCATGGCGTGAGTATTCCGAGAATCTTCGCCAGATCGTTGGGGAGGCGCTTTTCGGCCACCACCCGATCATTTTCATCGGTCACCGTTACGACGCTGTTGTTCGAATGCAGGTCGATTCCGCTATATTTCATCTCAGCCTCCCTCTGGTTAAAGCTGTTCGCAAACTCACTTTAACCCCGCCGCCTCCACGACGACGGTGGGAGGCCCGCTGATATGACTCCCGGTGTCAATCGGGATCGGTTTTTCAGTTTGTCGAATTCATATTGTCGGAATTTCCTGAGGGCGACGTAGCAGTACATCTCGACGGTGGATCATGCTGATATCCGCGGGTTGGCTACCGCATTACAGAAGTCCGTCCGATGAGCCTGCCGCTATCTATTGAGAGTTACGTAAATCATGACATCACCAAAGCTCGGCTTGCTTCCAGCAGGCAATGATAATCGATTTGCGCTTCTGGCCGCTCTTGAGCTTGCTTCGAGCGGTGTGCTTCAGCTCGGCCAGGTTATCAGGGCAGAAGTTCGCCAATGCGTGCCGCTTGAGCCAGGCCCAAAGGTATTCGACTGGATTCAGGTCCGGGGCGTAGCCGGGCAGCAGCGCCATCTGGATTGCGCCATCCGTGCTGTCAAGGTATTCGCGCACGACACGGCTCTTGTGCTGCGCTGCGCCGTCCCACACGATCATCAGCTTGCGTCTGAGTTGCGCGCGCAGCGCTTTGAGGAATTCGATGATTTGCGCGCTTTTGATCGCGCCGTCGTGCAGGCGGAACACGAAGTTGGTACGGTTAAGACCGGCGATGGCCGAAACGTGCTTCCAGTTGAAGTGGTACTGAATGATCGGCGTGCAGCCCTTGGGCGCCCAGGTGCGCACTCGTGTGGGGCGCTCCGAGAGGCCGGATTCGTCAATGAAGACGATCAGTCGTCCTTCGGCGGGACACTTTTTTTGAGCGTGGGCCAGGTCTTGCGCTTCCAGGTCAGTACCGCGTCCTCGTTGCGCTCGATCGCCCGGCGCTCCGGCTTTTGCGAGCTGAACCCCAAGGCGCCCAGCAACCGCCAGACATGTACCTCGCTGAAGGTAACGCCGTACAGTCGCTCGATGAGCACCCGTACGCGCTTGAGCGTCCACAGTTCGGTACCGAATCCGTGTATCAACGGGCTCTGCAGCAGCGCTGCGCGCAAACCTTCGAGTTGGGCCGCATCCAGTTGGGCCGGTCGCCCCGTGGCCATCACGCGAAGCGCATCGATGCCACCTTCTTCGAGTCGGGCCTTCCACGTGTATGCGGTCTGCCGCGCCACTCCGACCATCTTTGCCGCTTCGGCGGGCGTCTTTCCCGCCAACATCAAGCGACCGGCACGCACCCGCTTGCGCGTAGCATCGTCCATTTTGGCCATCAACCGAGTCTCCCTTCAACGCGATGACCGTATAACGCACCAGCAGAGAATCGGTTGTCATGAATTAAGTAAAACTCAATAGTCTCGCGGTTCGGTGGTATTTCCGGTTCCAACTTGGCCTGCGTGATATTGAAGAACTGCTGTTCGAGCGCGGTGTCGTTGTCAGTTACGAGACGATCCGCCGCTGGTGCGACAAATTCGGCGCGGGCTTCGCACATCGCGTCAAAGCTGCTCGCCGCAAGCCTGGGCGCACATGGCATCTGGACGAAGTCTTCGTTATGTTGCGCGGTGAGCCTTATCTGCTCTGGCGGGCAGTCGACCAGCACGGCGCCGAACTCGACATCCTGCTGCAGAAACATCGCGATAAGGCCGCAGCAAAGCGCTTCTTCAACCGCGTGCTGGCCGCCTGTGCCGACGCGCCACGAAGGGTTGTCACCGATCAGCTTCGCAGCTACCCGGCAGCCAAGGCCGACATCCCCGAACTGGCAAACATCAAACACGTCTTCGTCAAGGCTGTGGCCCGGGTGAACAACCGGGCAGAGAACAGTCATCAGCCTACGCGTGAACGTGAGCGGCGCATGCGCGGATTTCATGACCCGAAGCGCACGCAGGCTTTTCTCTCCAGCTTCGGCCTGATCCGGCAGCACTTCGCGCTCAAGCGACACCTGCTACGGGCTTCACGCTATCGCAAACAACTCGCATCCCGATTCGCTGCGTGGCGCGAATTCACCGGCATCGCTCAAAATCCGTCGACTGTCTCCTGAGCGATTGACTCTTCGCGGTAGTCCGTGCCACTGCCGACAAGTTGACAATGCCGCCCGAAAACATACAGCAACCCGCCAATCAGCATCATTTTCGCTTCCCCTTTTGGTAGTCCTGCCGTGCGCCGACGATCTGCACGATTTCGATGATGCCGGCCTGCTTCAATACCCGGTAGACCAGAATGTAGTTCGGCCCCAGCACCATTTCGCGCGTGCCGCGCACACGGCCGGCACGGTACAGTTCGGGATGCTCGGGCAAGACGTCGGTTTTCCGCTCGATTTCATCGTCCAGCTCAAGCGCGGCAACCGGGTTGTCGGCCGCAATGTAATCAAAGATTCTGTGCCGTTTCTCGCGCGCCTTCGCGCGCCACTCCACGATCAAGATTTAGCCCCGCGTGCGAGCCGCCTGCGCAATGCCGCCTTCTTCTCTGCCATCTCCTGCTGCACCTGCGCGTGCGGCACGTTCGGGCGCGGGTCGTCCATCGACTCCTGCACCTGCTCGCGGAACCACTTGTCATAGGCGCGTGCGGCGTGCGCCTCCTTCAGCGCGGCCGATCGGTCGGGCCGCGTGGTGCGCTCGATCGAGTCAGGATCGAAGCCGGCCGCGTCCACGTCGAAGCGGCTGATACCCATGTCGCGCAGGAAACTCACGAGCGTTTCGAGCTTGCGGAACACGCGCACGTCGCCGCGCTTGGCCGACAGGAAACGCTCGGTCAGGCCGTACTTGGCCGCAAGCGTCCAGCCGTTGCCGTGGCCGACGACATGCGCCGCGCGCACGGCGCCGGCTTCCACGAGCTGCGTAAGGGTCTTCTGGTCGATGGTTTCGGTTGCCATGTGGATCTCACTCAACGAGTTTGGGACGCCATGCGCGCACGATGGCCTCGAACTGCGGGCCGCAGCCCAGCGTCTCGGGATAGCTGTTCGCCCGCGAGGCGAGGCGGAACACCACGCACATATCGTCCATAATGGTGTCGTCCACGCCCCATGCGGTCGTGAGGTCGTAGCTGCCGCACTGGCCGGCGTTCCACCAGGCCAGCAGGAAGTCGGCCACGCGCCGGCTCTGGCCGGTGTCGCCGCGTGCGTGCTCGACCAGGCGCTCGAGCGCCGCGCGTTCGGCTGGGGTCATCTGTACGGGTTGCATCGTCACTCCATAGGGCCGGCTTGCGCCGGCAACGGTATTGGGGCACCTACAATTATTGTACGCCAACCCATTTTACTGTAAAGTGGGGGTCGGGGTATTTTTGAGCGTCGCGGCGGTTGGACATAACACCTGTCTACGTGAGAGCGGCAATCAACCGCATCAGCAAAAAAGGGCACCTCGGTGCCCTTTTTCATGAGATTGCGCGCCTCCCGAAGGGCCGGGAAGACGTAAAAGAAGGTCGTCGATGTCGATATCGTCAAACGGGTTCGGAATGACGGTGCGCGCGATGAAGCAGCCAATCACCGGCACGTCGCCGAATACTTCGCGAAGTTTTCGGGCTGCTGCAGCGAAGTGGGCGCCACGCGTGAGCACGTCGTCGAAGAGAAAAATAGCCGCAGGACGCTCGTCCGGCTTGCCTTTCTCAGGGTCGAAGGCCAGATCGGGGCATTGTCAACTTGTCGGCAGTGGCACGGACTACTGCGAAGAGTCAATCGCTCAGGAGACAGTCGACGGATTTTGAGCGATGCCGGTGAATTCGCGCCACGCAGCGAATCGGGATGCGAGTTGTTTGCGATAGCGTGAAGCCCGTAGCAGGTGTCGCTTGAGCGCGAAGTGCTGCCGGATCAGGCCGAAGCTGGAGAGAAAAGCCTGCGTGCGCTTCGGGTCACGAAATCCGCGCATGCGCCGCTCACGTTCACGCGTAGGCTGATGACTGTTCTCTGCCCGGTTGTTCACCCGGGCCACAGCCTTGACGAAGACGTGTTTGATGTTTGCCAGTTCGGGGATGTCGGCCTTGGCTGCCGGGTAGCTGCGAAGCTGATCGGTGACAACCCTTCGTGGCGCGTCGGCACAGGCGGCCAGCACGCGGTTGAAGAAGCGCTTTGCTGCGGCCTTATCGCGATGTTTCTGCAGCAGGATGTCGAGTTCGGCGCCGTGCTGGTCGACTGCCCGCCAGAGCAGATAAGGCTCACCGCGCAACATAACGAAGACTTCGTCCAGATGCCATGTGCGCCCAGGCTTGCGGCGAGCAGCTTTGACGCGATGTGCGAAGCCCGCGCCGAATTTGTCGCACCAGCGGCGGATCGTCTCGTAACTGACAACGACACCGCGCTCGAACAGCAGTTCTTCAATATCACGCAGGCCAAGTTGGAACCGGAAATACCACCGAACCGCGAGACTAATGATTGCCGCCGGGAACCGGTGGCCGTGATAAAGCGATTTTCTTTTCTTCATCGTGACAGTGCCGGTGAGACACCAAGGCGAGCCTGACCGCAACCCACCTATCCGACAGGTGAAATCATGGCCGAAAGCAATTTTACAGGCCGCCCACCCCGTGGGCGACTACTGGCTGACGGAACTCGAAACCGTGTGCGATGCGCTGGGCTTCGTGGCCCATCAGGTCTGCGCACAGCAAGGCCATCCGGGGCATCTTGTGAACGTTGCACGTGCTGCATGCCTACCTGCGCATCCAGCTGGGCACCGCGCCCGAAGAAGCCCGCGGGGAGGTCCGCCATGGATAAGCCGACAACCTTGCCGGTAGATCCGGGCGCACTGGAGGACTGGATGTTCGACGTGATGGAGATGGCCGAGTCGATGTCGTTCTGGCTGGACCTGAAGGACCGCATCGAGCCGGCCGACTGCCAGCGCATGCTCAGTGCTTTGCGGCTGCTGAACCTCGCACTGCTGGACCGGCTGCACAACGGGCATGAGCAGTTCGTTTTCTGAACCCATTCATTGATAATGCAAAGCCTTGCCGGGCAAGGCTTTGCGGCCGGTTCAGGCAGCTGCGGTTCATGGATAACTATAAGAGATTTCCGTGCACGCACAAATTCCGCCCCTTCGGAAAACCCGCAATCACTTGAATCAATTCACAAGGTCAGCTACCTCGATCACAGCCATTCCGCAGAGATCCTGGTTTGCATTTCCCACAGCGGCGGCACGGCTAGCCGCTTGCGGGGATAGCCAGCGAGCGAGCGCCTCCTTGACTTGCATCACAGTGCAAGCGAGCACTTGTTGGCGGAAGGCTCGGCGCATCTCCTGCGTCACACCGCGACGCTCCGAACGATCGGCTGCACTGGCGAGGGCATATGGTGCCCGGGGTTTGTCGAGTTGCTTGATGACTGAGACGATGGCCTCGTCGAGGGTCTGTTGGCTCAAGCTTGCGTCTTGGATTTCACGCACCGAGCCCGTGAAATCCGCGTAGGTGCCCGCCAGCCGGGGATCGCGAAACGAACTCATCGTAAAAAGGCCATCCGCCGCGCTATATCTGGCCCAGCCGCCGTAGGCTCCACCCTCTTCGCGTAGCTTGCGGTGCAGCGCAAGATGGGTCAGGAGCTTGGCGGCCACGGCGAGAGGCGCAGTATCGGGATGCTCGAAACTAGGCGCGGCCCATGCAATGTGGCAATGGTTCACCTGGCTTGCCACACGCAAGGCCACGTTGGCGACTTCATGAGAACGTGAGATCGCGTCAGATGCACCGAGCCTTCCCGCCCGAGAGGGGCGCAGGTCCAATGCCTTCGAGGCCTCGAGCGGCGATCCGTTTAGGCCAACCCAAATGACGCGATTAGGCACCTCCAGCAACAGTTGGTGAATGCGCTTCAGGTGGTCGGCGATAGCTTGAACGCCCTCCGGCGACTCCAGCATCTTGCCTAGCGCGGCGACGAATGGCAGAGAGGCTAAGCCGTGCACGCTGTGGGCAAATTGCCGACGAATCGAGTAGGGCGCGGCCGCGGCCAGCGAAGCGTACCGGTCGGCCGCCGCTGCCAAGCCATTGACTTTACGGGCGACGCGCGCTTTGGTCAAAAACGAGATGCGGTCGAGTTCATCGAATCGCGGCACCAAGGTCCACGCCGCGATGGCGGAGGGGATTCCGGCTTCGTCCTCAGTCAGCGCGGAGGCATGAACGTTCAGTTGCGGCGTCAGGCTCGTGCGACCGGCCTCCACCACGGTGTCCAGCGTCATTGATAACGAGGACACCTGACGCTGGCGCCAACGGCCCGCTTCTTCAAATCCCAAACTACCAGTCCCGAGCTTCGGCACGATGTCGGCGTACAGGGATAGCCAGGGCCAATCGTCATTCTGGGCCGTGCTCAGATCGAAAAGCGTGGTCGCATAGGTGATGCCGTTGGTGGCGGCACCGACGACGCTAATCGAGCTGTGCTGATGTTGAATCTCTGGGAACGCGATGGGCTCACGCCTGAGTTCGCTCGCCTGGAAGCAAGGCAGTACATCGGTGTTGCTTCGAGCCTTGCGGTGTTCGGCCAGAGCGGCCTCCTCGGCGCCGATCTGGCGACGCTCGTCGTCGCTCAACTCGCGATCCCTCAGCGCTAGCGCCTTGGCTTCCTGCACCTCGCGCAGAGTCGCGAAGTCGGCATCTGCAATCACGTGTGTGGCCAGAAGATTCGGGTGATTGATCAGCTCACGGACGGCACGCTTGAAGAAGGCTGGGTCCGCAATCTCTTTCTCGAGGTGCTGAAGCACGGGTTCGATATCGAATGCCGCTGCGACGTCGCCTCCGTTCATCAGCAAGGGTACTGCGTCAAGCAACCGGCGTAGTGCGTCCGGGATGGTGCCGCCCCGAATCTCGCGCTGTGCAAAGCGCATGTCGCGCAGTGCGGTCTTGAGGACATCCACCGGAACACCGACAGTTGCGGCGTCCTCGAGGGCTTGCTCGATACAGCTGTTAGCTCGCTCCACCTGTGCCTCGGTCAATCCTTCCATGCCAATATGCAGCACAAGCTGGCGGAGGCCGCTGTCGACGAAATTCATCTGGCTTGGTCGACCGAAGCCGGCCGACTGCATGGCCTTCATCACCGGCGCGGAGGCGTCGCCAAGCAAGCCGTGGGTCAGTAGCCGAAGTCGTGCAGTGGCTAGCGGGTCGCTGGATTCACCGAAGCGCCAACTGAGCTGCAGGCCATGTTCGTCAGGGCGCCCTTGAGCCGACGGTACTCTGACCTGAGCGCGGCGCGGTGCTATCCAGTCATCAGCCAGCTCTGGCCGGCGCGCTGGGCACCGTGCCGTGCGGCGCGAGAGCACGCGCTCAACGAGCTTGGCCTGAATCTCCTTTGCCTCGATTCGACCAGCGCTCATGAACATCGCCTGCGAAGGGTGGTAGTGGCTGGCGTGGAACTCCAGCAGCATTTCGTGCGAAAGCTCCGGGATGACTAGCGGGTCGCCGCCGGAGTTCTCGGCGTAGGTCGTTCCGGGGAACAGAGCCTTGTTGAGGGCGGAGTACAGGACGCGCAGTGGATTGCCAAACGCGCCCTTCATCTCGTTGAGCACTACGCCTTGACGGACTAGGCGATTGTCCTTGAAGGAATGGCGCCAGCCCTCCTGACGGAAGCTAAGGTAATCCAGCTTGGGGAAAAAGGTCGCGTCAAGATAGACGTCGAGCAGATTGAAGAAGTCGGTGCGATCGGTACTCGCGAACGGATAGACCGTGCGGTCGGGGTACGTCATCGCATTCATGAAAGTCGCCGTTGAGCGCCGCAGCATTGCGAAGAACGGGGCCGCCACCGGGAAACGCTCGGAGCCGCACAGTGCAAGATGCTCGAGGATATGGGCACGCCCGTCGCTAGCTCGCGGAACCGTCGGAAAGCCAACCAGGAAAGCGAATTCGTCCTGGTCGCTGGCCAAGTGCACATGACGTGCTCCGGACGCGGGGTCTACGTATTGCTCGAGCTGCGCGCGCAGATCCAGGATGGGGTGACTGGAGATGTGTTCGAAGGAGGTCATCGTGTTCAGTGTCGGGTTGGTTGGTCGACGAGGTACGGCAAGCGCAGCGGCGCGCGTGGCCTGTCCGATTCGAGGCCCTAAGGACTCTGAGGTCGGACGGAATTGGTGGAGGCCAACGGGTTTTGATTTGCAAAGCCCAGATGAACGATGGCGGTAGGATACTCTCTCCCTTCCAGCAATTCTACTCGCAGTCCTATATATTTCGGTGTACTCGCCGGTCAGCCTCCTTATTGCGACAGTACCGGCGGCCGTCGATGCACTTCCGGATGGCTTTGCAGGTGCGGCGCGAACCCGCGAGCAAGCGGCCACGCCTGAGAAGGATAGTTATCGGGGCATTGTCAACTTGTCGGCAGTGGCACGGACTACTGCGAAGAGTCAATCGCTCAGGAGACAGTCGACGGATTTTGAGCGATGCCGGTGAATTCGCGCCACGCAGCGAATCGGGATGCGAGTTGTTTGCGATAGCGTGAAGCCCGTAGCAGGTGTCGCTTGAGCGCGAAGTGCTGCCGGATCAGGCCGAAGCTGGAGAGAAAAGCCTGCGTGCGCTTCGGGTCACGAAATCCGCGCATGCGCCGCTCACGTTCACGCGTAGGCTGATGACTGTTCTCTGCCCGGTTGTTCACCCGGGCCACAGCCTTGACGAAGACGTGTTTGATGTTTGCCAGTTCGGGGATGTCGGCCTTGGCTGCCGGGTAGCTGCGAAGCTGATCGGTGACAACCCTTCGTGGCGCGTCGGCACAGGCGGCCAGCACGCGGTTGAAGAAGCGCTTTGCTGCGGCCTTATCGCGATGTTTCTGCAGCAGGATGTCGAGTTCGGCGCCGTGCTGGTCGACTGCCCGCCAGAGCAGATAAGGCTCACCGCGCAACATAACGAAGACTTCGTCCAGATGCCATGTGCGCCCAGGCTTGCGGCGAGCAGCTTTGACGCGATGTGCGAAGCCCGCGCCGAATTTGTCGCACCAGCGGCGGATCGTCTCGTAACTGACAACGACACCGCGCTCGAACAGCAGTTCTTCAATATCACGCAGGCCAAGTTGGAACCGGAAATACCACCGAACCGCGAGACTATTTTCCATTGCATTCACCTGATGTGTTCTATAAGCAATGACTATGCTAGCGATGAAGTACTTTACTTAAACTCTTGGCTAACTGAGGTTACAAATAAGTCGTGCGGGCCAGCGCGGCTGCGGTGCTGTTGCAACAAAATTCCCAAAATTTGTCGGAAAGCTGACGTCGCGCACGTCCCAAACAGGACACACTCTTCCTCTCGACAAGGAAGGCAAGGCCGATTCCGCTGAAGCGTTCAATCCTCCAGATCCTGAGGGTTCTGGTGCAAATAGGTAAGCGGGTTGAGAAAGTTTATATAGGTAGGAAAGCTTATCGATCAAACAGGACCGCATTCCATACGGCGGGTGCAGCGGCCTCCTTGAGGCCGAGATTTGCGAGATCGAACGGTCCCTTGTGAATGCGATGCGTCAACTCGACTGCTGAAATCGTGGTCGCGGCGCTCCCGAATCGCTTGAACCCAGGCATCACGTTCGTTCTGGACTTGATGTGGCGATGGTCTTGCTCGATCACGTTGTTCAGATAATTTGAGGACCGGACCTTCGTCTCTTCAGGCAGCAGACCATCGGTCTTCATTTCGCGCACCGCGCGGTGCGAGGCGGCATAGCCGTCGAGCGTGATGGTCTCCGGCGGCTGGCCTTGACGCTTGATGGTCTTGCTGAAAAAAGCTTTGGCCGCAACCATGTCGCGTCGGGCTCTGAGCATGAAGTCCACCGTCTGGCCAGCCCGATCCACTGCCCGGTACAGGTAGACCCACCTGCCGCGAATCTTCAGGCAGGTCTCATCGACTCGCCACGAGCGACCCGCAGGTGTAGCAAAGCGGTTCCAGCGTTTGACGAACTCGGGAAGCGCACGCAGGCTTTTCTCTCCAGCTTCGGCCTGATCCGGCAGCACTTCGCGCTCAAGCGACACCTGCTACGGGCTTCACGCTATCGCAAACAACTCGCATCCCGATTCGCTGCGTGGCGCGAATTCACCGGCATCGCTCAAAATCCGTCGACTGTCTCCTGAGCGATTGACACTCTTCGCAGTAGTCCGTGCCACTGCCGACAAGTTGACAATGCCCTGTTCTGCGCCTCTCAAAAGAATCTATTATGGTCAAAATGACAAAGAACCAGCTAATTGACGCGATTGCTGAAGGAACGCAGATTCGTCGCCTTGTCCGGGGTGTTATTGTTTGAGCTGTGTCTGGTTCAGGACATCGATGTCTCAAGTCGAACAGTAAAACTCATCAATGGCGGCTATAGGCGCGTTGTTCTTTGAGGAACTCTCGCGCAATATCGTTGGCACGTCGGTTGCTTAAGATGCGTAGAACTCTGTGATGATCATCTCGCTTCGCGAGGCGCTGCCAAAGAGTTCGGATTAGACGTTCTCCACCGGTCCAAATGTAGCATCGGATGCGGAGCGAACGCCATCAGAACTTGAGGGGCCTATGTTTGCATCGCGATGGGAAAATAGCCGATCCACCACCGTTGGCGATTTCAGAAAAAATGCGAAGAGCGCAAAACAGAGCTCTTCCGTGCTTAAGCGGATGTGGCCCAGGAATAACGCTGACTTGTTGGAGTAGATGATTCCGAAGAACCTGGTCGCTGCTACGGACTAAACTGCTGAAGGTGTATCTGCCGCTCGCGGGGCGACGTTGATTTGGTCTGGTTATCCATTGTGAAGAGGGTGCTATGCAGGAGGCCGTCGACAGCAAGATCGGACTAGATGCTACTTCGGGCGACAATCGGAAAGCCGAGAGTTCGTTTTTGAAGTTCCGCGGGATAGATCATATTGCCATTGCAGTACTCGATCTTGAGGCGTCAATTCTGTTCTTTCAGGACGTGCTGGGCTTTGAATTGAAGGGCCGTTCTCACGTTAAGGGACGGTCGACAGGGATGCTTTATGCTAACCTCGAGAGCGGCGGCATCAGGTTTGTTCTGTGTCAGGGTACTGAGCCAACCTCTCAGGTCTCAGAGCTGGTGGGGCGTAATGGTGTCGGAGTTGCTCACATTGCTCTTGAGGTCGACAATGTAGATGCTGCCGTGCAGACCCTAAAGTCTCGTGGTCTGGGATTTGATACGACCGTCGTTCGTTGTCCTGGACTAGCGCAGGCCTTCTCGAGTCGCTCCATTGAAACGGGCCTTAGCTTCGAATTCATTCACCGAGATGGAGAGAGTGGCCTCCTCGAATCGAACGTTCAGCAGCTCTTTGGTCAGCTTGAACAGTCGGGCAAATATTGACGGAAGAGGTGGGACCTCCAGTTGTGCGCGTGCTCCAACATCTTCATCGCCCAGCCGCGCTTGTTGCCGGTGGGAGGCTAGCCGCAAGGTGCGCCCAGGTAGCGAGCGATATGGGCGACGTTATTCGCGCGGCCTTGTGTGCAGATCCCATTTTGGGGGATTGGGCTCGTCGCGGTAAGATCCGGCGTGTCGCAAGTGTTGAAGAGCTATCGACCTTGCTGAATGCTCAAGTGGTGGACTGGATATTTTCGGGTTGTAATCCATTCGCATTGGCAGCGGATGTGTTGGGGCGAGTTCGTCAAGGCGCTTCCAAGTGTCGCGAAGGTCCGTTAGCGCGGTGTGCGGGAACTGCGGCAACTTCTTCGGTGCTGTTGGTCCAAGATGCCGAATGTGCCGTCAGGTGGCATCGCATCTATGGTGGTGCGGACACCGGTCACCGGGTTGTTCAATCCCACGTGTTGATCACGCCAACCGATACGGCGTCAACTCTTGACCTCAAATGCTGCGAGGCTGGAGTCAAGGTATTCCGCGAACGTCTGACCGTTTTGGCGAGTGGAGAGGAGCTCAGTGCCTGTCCGTAGGCGCTAGATACGCCGACGCGAGTTTCCCGAACGTCGACGTCCGGATGTGGCGGCCTGCACTGCGATGGGATCGACCCGCGCCAGATCTCTCGGGGACAACGACCGCCTGGACTTTAGGTCGTATCATTCCAATCGTTCTATGTGTGAAGGCTGTTGTCGCAATCAGGTGCTTGGAGGTGTCGTCTAACCGCTCGGACTTATCGGCGGGCTCTCTCTCCTTAAAATCACCCGGCAATTGGCATGTGGCGACAGGTACGAGGATGTTGATGCTTGGTTCGACGGCTAAGATGGTCGGCCAGTGGATGCGCGGCCACTGGCGAGGAATTCCGGCATGGATATAGGCAACCGCTTACCGATCTTAAGCGAAGCTGGGGCGCGGGGCACAACAGTTGCCCATGAATTGTTGGCATCTCGTGAAGAGTTCTGGCGACAGCGACTAGAGCAGTTCAAGATAGTTCAGCTTCCGTTTTCGTCGTTAGAAGGCAACGCTCTGGCGACATGGCAATCGACCGCTTGGCTCATGCCGGGTGCGTTGGCTGAGCTATCTCCCAGTGATCGCGCGGAATTCTTGCTAACTGCTTGGGTGGTCTATCTCGCCCGCATCACCGGGGAAGCAGAGCTTCAACTGGGATGGACTCCCGTGCCGAATGGATCGCGAGCCGGCGTGAATGCGCTCGAGGTGCTTGTCGCGTCTGTCGTGCCGATGGCAATTACCATCGACCTCGATAACAATTTCGCAGAGGCGCGCACGGCGGTCGCGGCCGAATTCGCTCAGCTGAACGCGCAGGATACCTTTGCGCGGGATCTTATTGCGCGATGCCCGACGTTGAGCGGTGTGGAGGCGCTACGATTGCGCCGTCCCTGGCCGGTTGGCGTTACGGTTACGGGAGAGAGCTGTTCTGCTGCTGAAGAGTCGGTTTCGAGCTCCAGTTCTGAGATAGCTCGCTCCGGTGAGTTGGTAACGCTCGAGATTTGCGCTCTGGATGGGAGCTTCCGATGGCACTTTGATGCAAGTCGCCTCGAGCCCAATCAGATCGAGCGTATGACACAGCATTTGCAGAATTTGTTGTGTGCTGTGATGACCGATGCGCAGCAGTCGTTGGGGTGCATCGGGCTGCTGTCGTCCGATGAGCGCACTTGCCTCTTGGAGGATCTGAACCGGACGGCGACGCCTTATCCTTCGGACCGGTGTATCCATGAGCTGTTCGAGGCGCAGGTGCGTAAGACGCCGGATGCGGTAGCCGTGGTCCATGCTGACGCGCGCTTAAAATATGGCGAGCTCAATACTCGGGCGAACCGGCTCGCATATCATCTCATCGCGCTTGGGGTGAAGCCGGGCGAGCGCGTTGCGATAGTGCTTGATCGAGGCATTGCTCTTGTTGTCGCACAACTGGCAGTTCTGAAGGCGGGCGGGGTCTATGTACCGATTGATCGGGGCGGTCCAGTTGGGCGACGAAGCTGGATTATGACCGACTGTGCTGTGCGCCTCATCCTTGTAGGTGACGAGAATGAGGGCGGGCTTGAGATTCCGATTCCTATTCTGGCCATTGATCCGATCATGGCTGGAACAGGGTGTAGTACCGATCCTGGCCTAGCATTGACCGCCGAGGCTCCGGCCTACGTGATGTACACCTCCGGGTCGACCGGCCTTCCGAAGGCCGTGGTTGTTCCTCATCGTGCTGTCAACCGTCTCGTCATCAACAACGGCTATGCGGAGTTCACCTCGAGTGATCGCGTGGCCTGGGTAGGCAATCCCGCCTTTAGCATCAGTACGCTGGAAGTTTGGGCACCACTGCTGCACGGTTCCAGCCTAATTGTGATTCCACACACAGCTGTACTGCAGCCCGAGGTGCTGCGCATTCTGGTTCGGCGGCACCGCATCACCGTGCTGCATTTGACTGCCGGGTTGTTCAGCCGGAGCGTTGATGAGTTAGGCCCGGTGCTGACGAGTTTGCGATTTCTACTAGTTGGTGGTGGCGCGGTTGATGCGGCGGCGGTGGCCCGGGTTTTGAGCCAAAGCCGACCGCAACATCTCTTGCACTGCTACGGTTCAACTGAGACGTCGACCTTTGCGACGGTCTGCGAGATCACCGCCATTGATCAGACAGTCCGACGACTCCCCATCGGCCGTCCGATTGCGAACACGCGGGTGTATCTGCTTGACGGACACGGTGCGCCGGTTCCGTTTGGCGCGGTCGGGGAGCTCTACGTCGGCGGGGCGGGGGTGGCGCGCGGTTATCTGAACCGGCCCGAGCTGACCGCGGAGCGGTTCATCGGCAGTCCCTTTGTCGAGGGCGACCGGCTGTACCGCACTGGCGATCTGGCGCGGTATCTGCCGGACGGCAATCTTGAGTTTTTGGGCCGCAACGATGACCAGGTGAAGATCCGCGGCTTCCGCATCGAGCCGGGGGAGATTGCGGCGCGGCTCATCGAGCATGCCTGGGTGCGCGATGCGGTGGTGGTGGCGCAGCAGGACGGTGCCGGCGAGAAGCGGCTGGTGGCCTATGTGGTATGTGCGCCTGAAGCAGCTTCGAACGGGCTGGATGGAAGCGAACTTGCCGGCGCCTTGCGCGCCCAGATAAGTGCGCACCTGCCGGACTACATGGTGCCGGCGGCGTTTGTGCGGCTGGCGGCGCTGCCGCTGACGGTGAATGGCAAGCTCGATCGCAAGGCGCTGCCGGCGCCGGACGATGAGGCGTATGCGCATCGCGCCTATGAGGCGCCGCAAGGCGAGGTCGAGATCACGCTGGCACAGATCTGGGCCGAGCTTCTCGGTGTGGAGCGGGTCGGACGCCACGACCACTTCTTTGCGCTCGGCGGGCACTCGCTCTTGGCGGTGCAACTGATGGAGCGGCTGCGGCGGCGGTCACTGCGCATCGAGGTGCGCACCTTGTTCGTCAAGCCGGTGCTGGCGGACCTGGCTGCAAGCCTCAGTAGCCATCACGAGATGGCGGTCCCGGCCAACCTGATCGGCGAACAGAGTCCGGCGATCACGCCAGAGATGCTGCCGCTGATTGAGCTGACGCAGGGCGAGATCGACCGGATCGTCGCCACAGTGCCCGGGGGCGTCGGCAACATCCAGGACATTTATGGCTTGTCGCCACTGCAGGACGGCATCCTGTTCCATCATCTGTTGGCGACAAAGGGCGATCCGTACCTGCTGGTCTCGCAGATGGCGTTTGCGGACCGTGACCTGCTCGAGCGCTATCTTGCCGCGGTTCAGCGGGTGGTGGATCGGCACGATATCCTGCGGACGTCGTTTGTCTGGGAAGGGCTGTCGCGCCCGGCCCAGGTGGTGTGGCGGAACACGCTGCTGGAGGTGAGCGAGGTCGAGCTGGACGGGGCTTGTGGTCCGGGCGACGCGCAGCTGAAGCATCGGTTTGATCCGCGCCAGCACCGCATCGAGCTTGGCCGGGCGCCCTTGTTGCGGTTTGTGATTGCGCGCGAGCCCGGCAGCGCGCGCTGGCTGCTGCTGGAGCTGCAGCATCATCTGATCGGGGATCACACCACGCTGGAGCTGATGCATGCCGAGGTCCGGGCCGTGCTGGAGGGACGCGAGCATGAGCTGGCAGCCCCGCAGCCGTTCCGCAACCTGGTGGCGGCGGCACGGCTTGGCGTGGGTGCAGACGCGCATGAAGAGTTCTTCCGGGGACTGCTGGGGAACATCGATGAGCCGTGCACGCCCTTTGGCTTGTGCGAGGTCCAGGGCGACGGCCGCGGGACCCGTGAGGCGCAGCGGATGCTGCCGCAGGCGCTCAGCGTGCGGCTGCGGGTGCAGGCGCGGCGGCTGGGGGTGAGCCTGGCGAGCCTGTGCCATCTGGCCTGGGGCCAGGTGGTGGCGCGCAGCAGCGACCGCGAGCAGGTGGTGTTCGGCACGGTGCTGTTCGGCCGCATGCATGGCGGGGCGGGTGGCGACCGCGCGATGGGTCTGTTCATCAACACGCTGCCGCTGCGGCTTGACCTGGACGGGACCGGGGTCGAGGCGAGCGTGCGGACCACCCACGCGCGGCTGGCCGAGCTGCTCGTACATGAGCATGCCTCGCTGGCGCTGGCGCAACGCTGCAGCGGCGTTGCGGCGCCGGCGCCACTGTTCAGCGCGCTGTTGAACTACCGCCACAATACGCCGGCGGCGGTCTCCGCCTCTGCAGCCGATGATGTGCTGCCCGGCATGGAATGGCTGGGCGGGGAGGAGCGCACCAACTATCCGCTGACCCTGTCGGTGGAGGATTTTGGCGAGGCGCTCGGGCTGACGGCGCAGGTGGCGGAGGGCGTCTCAGCGGATCGGGTCTGCGGCTACATGCAGCACACGCTCGCGCAGCTGGCGGAGGCGCTGGAGCGGGCGCCGAACACGCCGGTGCGGGAGCTGGACATCCTGCCACCTGACGAGCGGGCGTATCTGCTGGAGGAGCTGAACCGGACGGCGGTGACGTATCCTGAGCAGCAGTGCATCCATGAGCTGTTTGAGGCCCAGGTGCGCCAGGCGCCGGATGCGGTGGCGGTGGTCTATCAGGACCAGCGCGTAAGCTATGGCGAGCTCAATGCGCGGGCCAACCAGCTGGCGCATCATCTGATCGGGCTCGGGGTGACGCCGGACCAGCCGGTGGCGATCTGCGTTGCGCGCAGCGTGGCGATGGTGGTCGGGCTGTTGGCGATCCTCAAGGCGGGGGGCGCGTATCTGCCGCTGGATCCGGCCTATCCGTCGGCGCGGCTGCACCAGGTGCTCGAGGATGCGGCGCCGCCGCTGCTGCTGGCCGATGCGGCGGGCCGATCGGCGCTGGGGGCCGATGCGCTGCTCGATCTGACGGTGGTCGATCTAGAGACGGCGACGCCGGAGTGGGCGAACCTGCCGGTCTCCGATCCGGACCCGCGTGCGCTCGGCCTGACCTCGCGCCATCTCGCCTATGTGATCTACACCTCCGGATCCACCGGCACCCCCAAGGGGGCACAGAATGAGCATCGGGCTATCGTTAATCGCCTGATCTGGATGCAAAACGCCTATGGTCTCAAGGCAACTGATGTCGTGTTGCAGAAGACGCCATTTGGCTTCGATGTCTCGGCCTGGGAGTTCTTCTGGACGTTGCTTGAAGGGGCGACCCTGGTGCTGGCGCCTCCGGATGCGCACAGAGATCCCGCTGCATTGGTTGACTTGATCGTTAGCCAGCGCATCACGACGGCTCACTTCGTGCCATCCATGCTGGTCAGTTTTATGGATGCGAAGAGTGTTGACCGCTGCACGTCGCTGCGGCGTGTTTTATGCAGCGGCGAGGCGCTTCCTGCCGCCAGTGTGCATAAGGTTCGGCGCCTCTTGCCTTGGACAGGCCTGCACAATCTGTACGGTCCGACCGAAGCTGCGATCGACGTGACAGCGTGGAGTTGTCCGGATGAGTTTGATGGCGCCATTGTCCCGATCGGCCATCCGATTGCGAACACGCGGGTGTATCTGCTTGACGGACACGGTGCGCCGGTTCCGTTTGGCGCGGTCGGGGAGCTCTACGTCGGCGGGGCGGGGGTGGCGCGCGGTTATCTGAACCGGCCCGAGCTGACCGCGGAGCGGTTCATCGGCAGTCCCTTTGTCGAGGGCGACCGGCTGTACCGCACTGGCGATCTGGCGCGGTATCTGCCGGACGGCAATCTTGAGTTTTTGGGCCGCAACGATGACCAGGTGAAGATCCGCGGCTTCCGCATCGAGCCGGGGGAGATTGCGGCGCGGCTCATCGAGCATGCCTGGGTGCGCGATGCGGTGGTGGTGGCGCAGCAGGACGGTGCCGGCGAGAAGCGGCTGGTGGCCTATGTGGTATGTGCGCCTGAAGCAGCTTCGAACGGGCTGGATGGAAGCGAACTTGCCGGCGCCTTGCGCGCCCAGATAAGTGCGCACCTGCCGGACTACATGGTGCCGGCGGCGTTTGTGCGGCTGGCGGCGCTGCCGCTGACGGTGAATGGCAAGCTCGATCGCAAGGCGCTGCCGGCGCCGGACGATGAGGCGTATGCGCATCGCGCCTATGAGGCGCCGCAAGGCGAGGTCGAGATCACGCTGGCACAGATCTGGGCCGAGCTTCTCGGTGTGGAGCGGGTCGGACGCCACGACCACTTCTTTGCGCTCGGCGGGCACTCGCTCTTGGCGGTGCAGCTGTTGAGCCGGGTCTCGCTGGCCATTGGCTTCACACTGCCGCTGACCACGCTGTTTGCCAAACCGGTGCTGGCCGATCTGGCCGCGAGTATCATGGATGAGTTGAGCCGCTCCGGCGCGCAAGACCTGCCAGCCATTGTGGCGGTATCGCGTGAAGCGCCGCTTGTGCTGTCGTTTGCGCAGCAGCGGCTGTGGTTTTTGGCGCAGCTGGATCAGAGCAGTACGAACTATCACATTCCGCTCGGGTGGCGGCTCAAGGGCGGGCTCGACCGCAGCGCCTGGCAGCGCAGCCTTGACCGTGTGTTGGCGCGTCATGAGGCGCTGCGCAGCGTGTTTGTCGCGCCGGAGGGCAAGCCCTGGGTGGAGCTGCTGCCGGAGGATGCGGGGCTGCCGGTTGTGGAGCACGATGTGCGGGACAGGCCGGATGCGGACGAGGCGCTATTGGGTCTGTGCAGGGAAGAGGCGCGCACGCCGTTCGATCTGGCGCGTGGCCCGCTGATCCGCGGCCGGCTGATCCGGATCTCGGATGAGGAGCACGTCTTGCTGCTAACGCAGCACCACATTGTCTCGGATGGCTGGTCGCTGGGCGTGTTGGTGCGTGAACTCAGTCAGCTGTACCGGGCCTTCGTGGCCGGTGAAGGCGATCCGCTGCCGCCGCTTGCAATCCAGTATCCGGACTATGCCGCCTGGCAACGGCAGTGGCTGTCGGGCGAGCGGCTGCAGAGCCAGGCGCACTATTGGCGCAACAATCTATCTGGCGCACCGGCCCGTCTGGCCTTGCCGACAGATCGGCCTCGGCCGGCAGAGCAGTCGTTTGCCGGGGCCAGTGTGACGGTCGTGATCGATGCGGATCTGACGCGGGATCTGAAGCGGCTGAGCCGGCAGCATGACACGACCTTGTTCATGACGGTGCTGGCGGCCTGGGCGGCGCTGCTGTCGCGTCTGTCAGGGCAGGACGACCTAGTGATCGGCGTGCCGAGCGCCAATCGCAGTCGCCGCGAGGTTGAAGAGCTGATCGGCTGCTTCGTCAACACCCTGGCGCTGCGGCTTGACCTGTCGGGCGAGCCGAGCGTGGCGGAGCTGTTGACGCGGACGCGGCGCTCGGCCTTGGGAGCGCAGGAGCATCAGGACCTGCCGTTTGAGCAGGTGGTGGAGATCGTGCAGCCGCCCCGGCGTCTTGATCACACGCCGCTGTTCCAGGTGATGCTGGCCTGGCAGAACAACGCCGCTGGGACGTTCGACCTTCCTGGGCTGCGTGTGGAGGCGGCGGCAGACGGCTTCGATCAGGTCAAGTTCGATCTGGAGCTGAACCTTGGCGAGCATGGTGAGGAGATCGCCGGAACGTTGGGTTATGCCACGGCGCTGTTTGATCAGGCGACCATCGAGCGGCAACGAGGCTATCTGCTGGCGCTGCTGCAGGCGATGGCTGCCGATGCGCGGCAAGCGGTCGGGCGGATTGAGCTGCTGGCGGCCGACGAGCGCACGTATCTGCTGGAGGAGCTGAACCGGACGGCGGTGACGTATCCTGAGCAGCAGTGCATCCATGAGCTGTTTGAGGCCCAGGTGCGCCAGGCGCCGGATGCGGTGGCGGTGGTCTATCAGGACCAGCGCGTAAGCTATGGCGAGCTCAATGCGCGGGCCAACCAGCTGGCGCATCATCTGATCGGGCTTGGGGTGACGCCGGACCAGCCGGTGGCGATCTGCGTTGCGCGCAGCGTGGCGATGGTGGTCGGGCTGTTGGCGATCCTCAAGGCGGGTGGCGCCTATCTGCCGCTGGATCCGGTCTATCCGTCGGCGCGGTTGCACCAGGTGCTCGAGGATGCGGCGCCGCCGCTGCTGCTGGCCGATGCGGCGGGCCGATCGGCGCTGGGGGCCGATGCGCTGCTCGATCTGACGGTGGTCGATCTAGAGACGGCGACGCCGGAGTGGGCGAACCTGCCGGTCTCCGATCCGGACCCGCGTGCGCTCGGCCTGACCTCGCGCCATCTCGCCTATGTGATCTACACCTCCGGATCCACCGGCACCCCCAAGGGGGCACAGAATGAGCATCGGGCTATCGTTAATCGCCTGATCTGGATGCAAAACGCCTATGGTCTCAAGGCAACTGATGTCGTGTTGCAGAAGACGCCATTTGGCTTCGATGTCTCGGCCTGGGAGTTCTTCTGGACGTTGCTTGAAGGGGCGACCCTGGTGCTGGCGCCTCCGGATGCGCACAGAGATCCCGCTGCATTGGTTGACTTGATCGTTAGCCAGCGCATCACGACGGTTCACTTCGTGCCATCCATGCTGGTCAGTTTTATGGATGCGAAGAGTGTTGACCGCTGCACGTCGCTGCGGCGTGTTTTATGCAGCGGCGAGGCGCTTCCTGCCGCCAGTGTGCATAAGGTTCGGCGCCTCTTGCCTTGGACAGGCCTGCACAATCTGTACGGTCCGACCGAAGCTGCGATCGACGTGACAGCGTGGAGTTGTCCGGATGAGTTTGATGGCGCCATTGTCCCGATCGGCCATCCGATTGCGAACACGCGGGTGTATCTGCTTGACGGACACGGTGCGCCGGTTCCGTTTGGCGCGGTCGGGGAGCTCTACGTCGGCGGGGCGGGGGTGGCGCGCGGTTATCTGAACCGGCCCGAGCTGACCGCGGAGCGGTTCATCGGCAGTCCCTTTGTCGAGGGCGACCGGCTGTACCGCACTGGCGATCTGGCGCGGTATCTGCCGGACGGCAATCTTGAGTTTTTGGGCCGCAACGATGACCAGGTGAAGATCCGCGGCTTCCGCATCGAGCCGGGGGAGATTGCGGCGCGGCTCATCGAGCATGCCTGGGTGCGCGATGCGGTGGTGGTGGCGCAGCAGGACGGTGCCGGCGAGAAGCGACTGGTGGCCTATGTGGTATGTGCGCCTGAAGCAGCTTCGAACGGGCTGGATGGAAGCGAACTTGCCGGCGCCTTGCGCGCCCAGATAAGTGCGCACCTGCCGGACTACATGGTGCCGGCGGCGTTTGTGCGGCTGGCGGCGCTGCCGCTGACGGTGAATGGCAAGCTCGATCGCAAGGCGCTGCCGGCGCCGGACGATGAGGCGTATGCGCATCGCGCCTATGAGGCGCCGCAAGGCGAGGTCGAGATCACGCTGGCACAGATCTGGGCCGAGCTTCTCGGTGTGGAGCGGGTCGGACGCCACGACCACTTCTTTGCGCTCGGCGGGCACTCGCTCTTGGCGGTGCAGCTGATCAGTCGAGCACAAAAAGCAGGGCTGACGTTTAGCGCTGCCGACCTCTTCCAAGCCCCTGTTCTGAGGGAGCTCGCATCGAAGATTCATTTGAAGCGACAGCCCAGCAGTCCGCAAGTGATTTCCGTTCTGGAAACGGGATCACAGCCACCTCTCTTCTTTGTTCCCACAGGATTGGGCGATTGTTCCTATGTCCCCGCCCTTGTGAAGGAAATGGACGTCGACTGTCCGGTCTATGCTTTGCCATGGCCGCATTTCGACGACGAACGTCCACTAACTCTTGAGGCAATAGCGGCGGAAGTAATGCTAGCAGTTAGAGAGATCCAGCCACATGGACCGTATCGCTTTGCTGGATACTCATCAGGGGCAATCTTGGCTTACGCGATTGCGCAGCACTTAGTGAATCTGAATGAAGCTGTGTCATTCATGGCCTTCATGGATGCTGCGTTACCTGCAAATCGACGAAGCTTATCGCCGACCCAAATGGCACGGGAAGTGCTGCTGGATTCTATGGAATTCTTGGAAGATGACAGCTTCCAGGTCTTAGAACGATTTGCTGCAAACAGCTCGATTGGCCAACTGATTCAAAAGGCACAGCAAATTGGGGCGATACCCCAGGACCGTGATCTAGAAAGCCTTCTTCTGACGTATGAAAAGGCCGCGCAGTTCCAAAGGGCACTGGACTTGTATGAAGCTCCATCTCTTGGAATCGAGATCAACCAGTTTTATGTCAACGGACCTGTCCGCAGCCGTCGTGCACGAGGTTCAATAGGTCAGGAAGCAAGTTCGCCGTTGCGGGGGTGGGACAGGGTTTTGCGTGCTGAAGCCATTCACGCCGTGTCCGTTCCGGGTGACCACACGACGATGATGAACACCCCAGAAAACCGCCGAGTTCTGGCTCGATGCCTTTTGATAGCCTTGAACAATTCACCAGACCGTCGGCGGCAATCGCAGGTGCCGCCGAGCTAACCTTGTTCGGGCATCGATTGGGAGCGGCGGCCATGATCTGGGATGTGGAGCAGGCCCACGCTTTGAACACCAGTGAGTTGGCGACGTGGTAAAACTCTCAGGGGCCTTCTCGGAGGAAGCCGCCGCGCAGCTGGCAGACTTGGAGAATCCGCGATCACTGAGGCCGAGCGGTTGCGGGCTGACAAGGGATGGTACCGCAGGTGCCGCGGGTCCCGCAACCGGACAGTCTTCGATTGCAGAACAGGTAAGCTCCCAAAATTGTAAGCGGCCGGCAAACCCGTCTTGACGAATTGAACTAGCGGATAGGATCCGCCGGCTGCCAGCGATGAGGCAGCAATGTTGAGATATCGCTGGCCTTGTGGGTTGGCAGTAAGCGATCCATTATCGACGTCCCTCTGCGAGTGGAGTTGGAGGCCCTGAATCGCAGAGCGGCGTGGCGTGTGCTCAGCGCAGGGAAGCAGGCATTTTCCAGGGCAGAAGCGCGTCGTAGTCGTCGACACTGGTCGCCAGAGGGATGTGCCTGAACAGCCAGTGGAGGTAGCGGTACGGATCGATTCGACAGGCTTTGCAGGTTTCGACCAGAGAGTAAAGATTGGCGCTCGCAGTCGCGCCATCAACCGTGTCCGAGAACAGCCAGCCGCGGCGCCCAATTACAAACGGGCGGATCGAATTCTCACAGTCGTTATGCCGACTTCCCGATTATGCCGCGTCATGAATCCACGGACACAACGGTTGGCGGATCTCTATTCCCGGTCGCTCCGGTTGTCGGCATTATCAGAGAGCCTCCAGGAAGGCGAGCAACGGATCTGGAGGTTTGTAGCGTGTCGGTGCAACACCACTCGCCGTCGCGTGCGCGAGCGCGCGTTCCTTGAGTGGCATGTCGGCGTGCAAATAGATCTGAGTAGTCTCGGAGGACTCGTGACCGAGCCAGAGCGCGATCACGGTCAGGTCGACGCCGTGATGCATCAGGCTCATCGCGGCCGTGTGCCGAAGCGTATGAGGCGTTATTGATTTCTTCTTCAGCGAGGGGCACGAGAGGCGCGCGATTTCGGCGTTACGCGACACGAGTTGCTGAAGAGCATCGGCACTGAGATGACCACCGCGCGAACTGGGGAAGACCGGATCGCCTGGTTCGCCTGGTTGATACAGCAGCCACTGCTTCAGGACTGCAACAACATCCGGTCGCAGAGGAGTGCATCTCGTCTTTCTGCCTTTGCCGAGGCAACGGACGTGGGCGCCTGTACCGAGCATCACATCCTGGCGCCGGAGAGTGGTCAATTCGCTGTTGCGCAGACCCGTTTGAACCGCTACAAGAAGCAGCGCTCGGTCTCGGGTGCCGGTCCACGTTCGTACGTCAGGCGCCCCTACCAGAGCGGCGGCCTCGCTCTCTGTCAGAAACTCAACAGGGCCGTGCTCGCAGCGTTTAGATGGAATTGCAAGAACGCGCTGACACTGCAGAAACAGCGCAGGCTCGCTGACCGCGACGAACCGGAAGAAGGCATGCACGGCAGCAAGCCGCGTGTTGCGTGTCCGCACCGAATTCCCTCTGCTGTGTTCGAGGTGCCGCAGGAATTCCTCGATCAACGACACATCGAAGTCCTCGATGCGCAGCTTTGACGGCGCGCGTCCGATATGGTTCGTGGCAAACGCTAGCAGCAGCCGGAACGTATCACGGTAACTTGCCACCGTATGCGAACTTAGACCTTGCTGCTCGAGCAGGCGCTGGGTAAAGAAGCGCTGAACGAGTGATGGAAGATCGGCGGCGCTCACGACTGTTCTCCTGGACAGTTCTTGTCGAGATAGGCTGCCGCAAGTTCAAGCAATTCAGGAACCGCTTCGATGTACCAGTACGTAAGACCGACGTTGACATGCCCGAGGTAGGCGGTAAGTTTCGGCAATTCCCTACTTACGTCGAGACCGGCACGATACCACTCGACCAGCCGTCCAGTCGCGAAGCTATGCCGGAAGTCCTGGAGGCGTGGACCGTAACCATCGCGCCCATCCTCTGTCGCCGGTCGCAGACCGACAGCGCGCGACATTCTGACGAACATGCTGCGTGCAGTGCCGGGCTTCAGTCGCTTGCCGCGCTCACTAACCAGGAACGCCTCGCTCAACCGTAAAGGACAGATTTGATCGCGTTTCTGGACGTAGTGTTCGAGTGCCAACCGGGTCGACTCTGTTACAGGAACACAGCGCGATTTGCCGAACTTCGATTCCCGGATGGAGAGTATTCCGCTGACGAGGTCAACGTCGGACCGGTCGAGCCGAAACGCTTCGCCTGGCCTGAGACCCGTCGCCACAAGAAGCCCAATGAGCGTCGAATAGGTCAGTGCTCGCAAGCCGGTTCGGGATCGCAGTTGAGCGGCTCGGGCCATAAGCAGATCAATTTCGTGCTCAGTGTAAATATGCGGGGCATTGCGCCGTCTGCGGGCACTCAGGAGCCCCGCGGGGGGAATCTGGTTTCGACCGTCAATGAGGTTCATCCATCTGGCGAATCCTCTTACTTGAGAGAGGCGTCGCCCCCAGGTGGCACGTTCGACGAGTGTGGGCGTCATTGCCCAGCGCAGAGCCAGATCGGTAGTAATGAACTCAGCATCTTCATGTTCGAGAAGATCAACGAAATGGCCGAGTGCCAATGCAGGTTCGTAGAATGACGCCCCGAGAGCCCGGCGGACCGCCACGTACCGAGCGAGAGAATCGCGGATCGCAGTCATATTGAACCTCCAGCCGTGGGCCACGAGCGCGCGACCTCGCGCAGGTCCTCAAACGCCACCGTTGCATAGATCGCGGTACTGTCCGGTGAGCGGTGTCGCAAGACCTCGGCTATTTCTGCCATCGAGGCCCCATGACGAATCATCGTCGTCGCCAGACCGTGACGGAACAGATGTGCGGCGCCACGGCACGCGGGGCGGAAACCGGCACGTGCGAAGGCCTGACCAACAATCTTGCCAATCGCCCCCGGCCCCGCCAAACCAACCCGAGGTGCCAATCTGCGAAGGAAGACGCGCCGCGATGCACTCGCTTCGCGACCATCGCGGAGATATGTTGCGATTGCTTCTCCGACCTCCGATGGCAGCGGGACGTGCTCGACCATCTGCCCCTTTCCATGAACGACGAGTTCCCCCGAACGCCAGTGAATGTCGTCGAGCTCGATTGCGACGATTTCTCCGGCACGTAAGCCAAGCCGCGCCAACAACAGCAGGATTGCGTAGTCACGAAGCCCAGTCGTGGTCGACTGGTCTGCCGATGCAATGAGAGCTTCTTGCTGCTCAGGCGTGAGGAACGTTGGCACAGTTGACTGTCGCCATTTACGAACCGAAGGCACTGACTCATACAGGTCTTATATGGACACCGCCCGGTTTGCCAGATTGACCTTCGTGTGATGTTGAAGCGAGGTATCGGCTGCGGTCTTATATCCGGCCTGTGCAAGCCGAAGCCCGCGGGCCCTGATGGAATTCGCCGGGAACATCCTCATCTCGGCCACGCACTTTGAAGCGCAAGCCTGTGTTCAGGTTTATGTTCCAGCGGTCCGACCTGTTTCGCCATCACATGTTAATCAACCTCAGCAACCTACCGGTACTTCGCCTCGTCCTTCGTTGCTCACCTGCTAAGCGGGTCTTACGCTGACGTGATTCCTCTCATACGTGCTGCCGTGGGCCAGAATGGCCCATGCGGTGCGTGCCATCTTGTTGGCAAGGGCGACGGTCGCGACATTTGCCGGTCGTCGGTCCTGGATCGCCTTCTGCCATGGAGTTGGCACCTTCGTGTGGCACATCACCGAGCGTGCGCCGTGGATCAATAGCGTGCGCAGGTACGGATCACCTCGGCGGGAGATCGCTCCCAACCGGATCTTTCCGCCGGTGCCGGATTGCCGGGGCACCAACCCGAGGAACGAGGCAAACTCGCGCCCGGACCTGAACGTTCTTGCATCTCCGATCGCAGCGACCAGCGCAGTGGCGGTAAGCCTGCCAATACCGGGTACTTCCGCAATTGCCCGACATGCCGCTTCCTGCTTGTGGCAGCCCCCTATTTGCTTCTCAAGCTGATTGATATCCTGCTCAATTCCATCAATGCGTCTCAACTGGTCCTGCAGGGCGCGGATTATCGATCCAGGCAGGACCTCCTCGAGTTCCGCCATGCGTGCCCGGATCTCAGCGAGACCAGCAGCGCGTCCTGCTCGAAATGACACGCCGAACTCATAGAGAAGGCCTCGCAACTGGTTCACCTGCATGGTGCGAAACTTGATCAGCAGTGAGCGCATACGGTGAAGACCGAGCATGGCCTGCTGGTCTTCTGTCTTTGCCGCGACCGTTCGCATTCCGGGCTGCTGGACTGCCGTCCAGATCGCCCGCGCATCGGCCGCGTCGGTCTTGTTCGTTTGCACAAACGGTCGGATGAACTTCGCATGCAACAACACCACCTCGTGCCCGAGTGCCTTGATCTTGCGAGCCCACCAGTGCGCACTGCCGCATGCTTCAATCGCCACACGGCCAGCAGGCCGCCGCGCCAGAAACGCGATGAGCTCGTCGCGTCGGAAGCGCCGATTGGCTATCTCGCCGGTTTGCGAGTCGACCCAGTACATCTGGAAAATCCGCTTCGCAACATCCAGACCGTATGTCGTAGCATTCATTTGGGCCCTCCGTTCCTTAAGTGGACGTGTCGAAACTCCACTCTGGCACATGGATGCCGTCCGGTTCTGGAGGGCCCCCGCGTTTCTGCCGGACCCTGCGTCCCCGAAGGGAGGGCGGTGTCCATTCCATCTCGTGCCGTATCGCCGCGCAGAAAGAGGAAATGGCAGAACGAGCGAAGCGCAACTGCCATCAGCCGCGTGTACTCTGCCGATCGGCCTTTGCTGCGGGCAAGAAGATGATTCCGGATCGTTACCGCGTCAAATGCATCTGGCAATAAACTTCCGTCGCCGGCCGCGTGGCTGTCGAGAAAATCGCGAATGAACGGGCCATAGACGAGCAGAGAGTTCCTCGCGAGTCCACGATCCTGCCTCAGATAGTCCACGTATCGGTCGTAAATGTGCGCGATCGCGGATTGGCGGCCCAACGTCGGCGGGCACACAATAGCTTCAGCGCGCAGATAGGCGAGAAACTGCCGTAATGTGGGACGTGCACGCTGGACACGGTCTCGTGATGCGCCGATCATGCGCTTCATAAAACGAGCCGTGACAGACTCATCAAGATCAATCAGGTCGATGCCCCTGTTCTCCATCCACCCAGAGAACGCACACAGGACTCTTCGTTTCTTGCGAAGCGATACCTCGGAGTAGTGTGCCGTCCGCAGACGATCAAGAAATGCATCGATGTGATGGACCGGCAGCCCGCCGGATTCACTGACTGTGCGTTTCGCATTCATCTGATCTCTCCTGGCCGGCGCGATAGCCAGCCTGAGAAATCATACGTTTATGCCGACACAGCATTCATGAAAGACCATACCCGCCGTCATACAGGTGCATGACGCGGCATAATCGGGGAGTCGGCATAACTGGGTCGAGAATCAAATACGGCCGTGGGCCCTGGGGAGGTCGAACTGGTTGTTCGCAGGATCTCTGCGTGCTGGAAAACGCGCGGCCGCGATCATGACATTGATCCGCTCTGCACAACTGAACGGACACGATCCGTTGGCTTACCTGAAGGACGTGTTGACGCGCTTGCCGACACACCGTGCCGCCGACATAGCGCAACTGCTTCCTCATCGCTGGACGCCGACCGCTGCTTGATCGTTTGATCGTTTGAGCGATCGCCCCAGTCAAGATGCCTTCCCCGGGTGCTTACGGCGCGAATACCATACGGCTTGACACAACTCACGAGCGGCAAGCCATACTCACCCCATGATTGGAAAATGAGTTTCCTGAAGGCGGCGTAGCCCGGCACATGAGTAACCCGCGAGCCCGCTATGCAACGGATTGCATCCGACTTGCGGCTCTAGATAGCGGCAGGCTCATCGGACGGACTTCTGTAATGCGGTAGCCAACCCGCGGATATCAGCATGATCCACCGTCGAGATGTACTGCTACGTCGCCCTCAGGAAATTCCGACAATATGAATTCGACAAACTGAAAAACCGATCCCGATTGACACCGGGAGTCATATCAGCGGGCCTCCCACCGTCGTCGTGGAGGCGGCGGGGTTAAAGTGAGTTTGCGAACAGCTTTAACCAGAGGGAGGCTGAGATGAAATATAGCGGAATCGACCTGCATTCGAACAACAGCGTCGTAACGGTGACCGATGAAAATGATCGGGTGGTGGCCGAAAAGCGCCTCCCCAACGATCTGGCGAAGATTCTCGGAATACTCACGCCATGGCGCGACGAGCTGGCGGGAGTCGTCGTCGAATCAACGTTCAACTGGTACTGGCTTGTTGATGGCCTTCAGGCTGCCGGTTTCACCGTGGATCTGGCGCATACCGCTGCGATTAAAAAATACGAGGGGCTCAAGCACAGGGGCGACGAAACTGATGTTCGCTACCTTGCACACCTGATGCGGCTCGGGATCCTGCCTACGGGAGCCATCCTGCCGCCGGAACAACGTGCCGTCCGGGATCTGGCGAGGAAGCGGATGCAACTGGTGCGAAGTCGCTGCCAGCATATCCTCGCGGTCGAAAACATCACGGCCCGTCAGCATGGCACTCGCATCACCAGCAATCAGGCCATGGGCCTGAGCGCCGAAACCATCGACCAGATGCGGCTGCAAGAGGGCGTGGCGCTGGCGATCAGGGCGAACGCGGCGGTCATTGCCACCCTTTCTGCACAGATCGAAATTCTTGAAAAGCGTCTTCAGGAAAAGGTGACTGCACAAGCGGAGTATGCCCTCCTCACCAGTGTGCCTGGAATCGGCCGGATACTCGCGACAACCATTCTGCTTGAGACCGGGCCGATCGAGCGTTTCGCCAGTGCCGGGAACTTTGCCTCCTATGCGCGCTGTGTCGACAGCCAGCGCATCAGCAACGGAAAGAAAAAGGGCGAAGGCAACGCCCGCAACGGCAACAAGTATCTGTCGTGGGCCTTCATCGAAGCCGCCAACTTCGCCCAGCGCTATTGCGCGGAAGCCAGGCGTTTCTATGAACGCAAGAAAGCCCGGACGAACCCGATCGTCGCACGTAAGGCGCTCGCGCACAAACTGGCGCGAGCGGTGCTTTCATATTCTGAAGGAGCACAAACCGTTTGATGTGACACGCTGCTTCATGTGAAGCTTTCGACGGCGACCGGCAAGCCCCGTGGGAAGATTGGGCTCCAGCCTTGCAAATTTGAATGGGATGCCGTGCCGTCGTCGCCGATGCGCAGTTAAAGCGGACCGCTCGCCATGCGAGCCACCGATGGATTGGCGCCAGAATACAGGCAGCCCTCGAATTTGCACAAGCCCCTTGGACGCATTGCGGTACCAACGTTCTTCCGGGGCGGCATGGCCGCCAGGGCGACCGGCTGCTTCTCGCCGCTCGCCTGATCCACATGGGTGTCTGGCGCGATCCGTCGCAGCCACAACTTGAAGAACCGGGCGCGCTCAGCCACTGCGAGCGGGCACAACACATAGGAAATCCAAACCGGCCGCTTATGCGGCCACGGCGTTGCTTACTCGCTTGACACCGGCCCGCTAATGGGTGTCTTCCCACGCGAAGAGCCGCTCGATGGTCCGGAAGCGCTCCTCGAAGACGGCCGGATCAAAGCGCTGCTTGCGGCCGCGCTTCGGTGTTTTGCGCCCACGCGGGTTCTCCGGGATGTTCGGGATCATGCCGCGATTGAAGATCGCCTTGCGGTTGGCCCGGCAGTCGTAGACGCCGTCCAGACTGACGGTTGAGCCGTGCAGGTCCATGCCAATGGCGCGGGCCATTGCGGTGAGTCCGAGCAGCGCCTCGCGCAACAGCGGCGATTCATTGCGGTTGCCCGGGGCCGTCACGAACGGCGCGATGATGTTGCACTCGCGATCGCAGAAGGCGACGATCTTGCAGCCCTTGAGATGCTTGTGGCCGCTATACCCGAGGTTGTCGCCGCCTTTCTTCGCCGCCGTGGTGGTGCCGTCGCCGTGAATGACCGTGAGATCCAGCCGCCCGTCCTGAAGAAGCTTGTGCACCGAGCCGGCAAAAATCCGGTCGATGCAGCCATCGGCCTCCCAGCGCCGCAGTGCCCAATAAATACGCGTGTAATGAATCTCGGGGCGGCCTTTGCCGTTCATCCTGATCGGCAGCGCTTTCCACTGGCACCCGGTGTAAAGCAGTTGCAGGACGTAATTGAAGATTGTATGCAACGCCAACGTTGGAGCCGGCCCACGTCGGCCCCGGCTCAGATACGGCAAGACAAATTGCTCAAGACTCAAATTCGTGGGAATCGCTTGCCTGTATTGACTTCCGGTCATCCGCTACATCCGCAAATCCGGACTTTAACCGATCTGACCATGCGGACCTTAAAAGTCAGTCCCCATGCGGCATGCAGACAAATTTACGCACATCAGAAAACCCGCAACCAGTTGTATTCGAACAGCGCAGAGCGCAGATGCCGACATTCTTCAGTCACTGTACCGTCAGTTGGGTGGTTTAAAACTGAAAATGATTTTAGATGAGCCGTGGTGTCCCAGCACTGTATTGCCGTTCTACAGCGCGCGATTGTTGACGATCCGCACGCCACCCCCGACTGACTTATGGACGGGCGCTGCCCAATCCACCTCGAACATCTAATGTGGAAGACGGCCCTATCCACACTGCTTCGCCACTCCCGCCCTCAATCTATCGCAAGCGCACCCGAACACCCAGCAAGCGTTGCCCGGCCGATCTTCGTCTCGCGCTTCAAAAAGTGCCGCTCGCGACGCAATCCGTACAGTTCGTCGCATGCTCCTGGAAGACGGTCGATGTGCCGCACAAACTGCAGGCATCCAGTCCGCGCATCCTGCCGGGAGAGCTAGCATGCCTGCCATTATCGCCGCGCATATCGCCACTGCCATCTTTTCTGTCATACTCGGAACCGCTGTTCTCCTGGCCAAAAAGGGAACGCCGCGCCACAAGTGGCTCGGTCGATTCTGGGCCGTGGCTATGCTCGCTACTGCCCTCAGTTCGTTCGACATTCGGGAACTGAGCCCGGGACATTTTTCCTGGGTGCACGGGCTGTCGTTGCTCACAATCGTCAGCTTAGGGCGGGCGACCTGGGCGATTCGGCAAGGCAACATCCGCGGTCACCAGCTTGCGATGCGCGGGTCGCTCATCGGTCTCGTCATGGCCGGTATCGCAGCAGTGGCTACACCGCACCGCCTGCTGAATCTCATTGTGACGGGATGGATCGCATGATTCGTGGCAGTAACGCCAAACTCTCCGATGCGTCCGCCGGGTTACCCGTCCCGGGAAAACAACTGCTGGACGAATATGCGCGCGAGGCCGTACTCGTCGTCATCGGCAACGCATTGATTGCGGCGGGCCTGACCGTGGTCGGCATGGGGAAAGGCCTTGGCGAAAACCTCGTCTTCAGCGAGGCGATAGGGCTGTCGATCATGCTGCTGCTCCACGTCGGCCGCTTTCGTCTTCAGCGGAAGAACGCACTCACTGCGCCAAGGCTTGCCATCGTGATGGTTGGCGCAATCATCGCTGGCGCCGCGATCGGACGGGTGATCGCGAGCGCGCTGCTGGGCCTCGACATCGGCAAGACGTTCGCCTCCAAAGACCTCGCCACGACGGGCTGGATCGCGCTGGTCGCGACGCTGCTGGTCACCTGGTATGGCTGGTCGCGAGCCCGGATCGCCGGGCTGCGCGAACAGGTGGCCCGAACTGCATGGCTGCAGGAGGCCGCCGAAAAAACCGCGTTGCGCGCTCGCTTGCAGGCATTGCAGGCGCAGATCGAACCACACTTTCTCTTCAACACGCTGGCGACCCTGGATAGCCTGATCGTGTCCGATCCGCCGCGCGCACGCGAACTGCTCGGGAGCCTCAACCGCTTTTTGCGGGCAACGCTTGAAGCGTCGCGGGCCGAAAGCGAGACGCTCGCGGATCAGTTTGCGGTGCTGGATTCGATACTTGCCGTGCACGCAATGCGCCTCGGCCCGAGACTCGCCTATGCGCTCGATCTCCCTGCCGATTGCGGGAACCTCGCGGTGCCGCCGATGCTGCTTCAGCCGCTCGTCGAAAACGCACTGAAGCATGGTGTTCAGGTTACGGTGACAGGTGGGCGGATCGAGGTGAGAGCAAAGCGCGGCGAACAGCACGTCGAGCTCATTGTCGCCGACACGGGGTCAGGCTTCGGTGCGACGCCGGCGACGCAGGGCACGGGCATCGGACTGGCGAACGTGCGGGAGCGCCTTGCAGCACTCTATGGCGAGCGCGCTTCACTGACGCTCGTCGAGAACGTGCCGCAAGGTACCATCGCGAAAATCCTGCTTCCGGTGGACAATGCCCGTCATCCGCAAGAGAGTGTGAGGCCATGAAGATCCGCCAGCCCCGCCCTGCGGCACAGAACGATAGCGGCAAGGCCTTTTCGCCGGAGGTGTCTCGCGCGCCGACCGCGCTGATCGCCGAGGACGAACCGCTCATCGCAGCCGCGCTTCAGCGGGAGCTGACGGCGGCCTGGCCGGATTTGCAGATTCTCGCGACGGTCGGTAACGGCCAGCATGCCATCGAGCGCATCGTCGCCTTGCAGCCGGACGTTGCCTTCCTCGACATTTCAATGCCGGGATCGACCGGGCTCGACGTTGCGCGCGCGTGCACGAAGCTCGCGGCGCCGCCACAGATCGTGTTCGTGACCGCCTACGATCAATACGCGTTGGACGCGTTCGATGCCGCCGCGATCGACTATCTTCTGAAGCCCGTCGATGCCACGCGGCTCGCGCGCACGATCGACAGGTTGTGCGTTCGGCTTTCGCGCGCGCCAACAGATGCGATGCCCGGCGCCCAGATGCAAGCTCATTTGCAACGACTGCTCTGCCAGCTGGAGCAGATCACGCGCAGCACCGCGCCGGAGAATCGCGCGCAGGCCAGCGACCAGAGGCCGCCGCTTCGCTATCTGCGCGCATCCAGCGGCAGCGACATCAGGATAGTGCCGGTGGAAGATGTGCTGTACTTCGAGGCTGCCGACAAGTATGTCGTCGTCGCGACGCGAACGGGCGAACTGCTGATCCGGATGAGCCTGAAGGAGTTAGTTGCGCAACTGGACCCGGCTCGCTTCTGGCAGGTGCACCGAAGCACCGTGGTGAACGTCGATAAGGTAGAGAGTGCATCGGTCAGCGCGCTAGGGAAAACGTCAATCAAGCTGCGCGGCCACGATGGCGCGATCGCCGTCAGCAAACAATACGCACACATGTTCCGGCAGATGTAAACCGGCAAAAAGGAGCGATGGCTTCGTCGCGACTAGTACAACATCCCCTAAATAGCTTGATTAAATAATTGTCTTGGCTATCATTTCGGGATGAGCCAAGGTCGTCATGCAACGCCAGTGAAGTTGGCGAAGAAAGAACGAGAAGAACTCCTGTCGCTGATCGAGCGGAAGACCGCGACTCAGCGAGATGTGATGCGGGCACGCATCGCGCTGTGGGCGCACGAAGGACACTCGAATACGGTGATTGCTCGAGAGCTGCGCGTATCGGCGCAGACGGTCTGCACGTGGCGCAAGCGCATCGCACAGAACGGTGCGCAGGGCCTGCGCGAGGGTGAGCGTAGCGGCCGTCCGCCACGCATCACGCAAGAAACGCGACTGCAGTTGATTGCGTTGGCATGTGAAGCACACGAACCCGAGGGACGGGCTACGCCGACACTGGACGAGATAGTGGCGCGCGCGATCGAGCGTGGCATTGTCGAACAGATCAGCTGCAGCCATGTGCAGCGCATTCTGCAGGCTGGCGACGTTCGACCGCACCGGGTCCAGCAATGGCTACACAGTCCCGACCCGGCCTTTCGCGAGAAGGTCAATGTGATTTGCAAGCTGTACCGCAAGGCGCCCAAAAACGCGGTGGTGCTCAGCATCGACGAGAAGACGGGCATTCAAGCCATCGAGCGCAAGCACCCGGGGCACGCGCCGGCACCGGGACGGCTGCGTCGTCGGGAGTTTGAATATATCCGGCACGGCACTCAGGCGCTGATTGCCGCGCTTGATGTGCATCCGGTCAGGTGCTGGCACTGCCGCGAGCGGCGCACCCAGGACGACCTGGTCGCCTTCATGGAGCGCGTGGCGGCTGCGCACCCGGGCAAACAGGTGCACGTGATTTGGGAGAACCTCAATACGCATCGCGCCCAGGCCGTCTGGCAAGCGTTCAACGAGCGGCATGATCAGCGGTTTCACTTCCACTTCACCCCGCTGCACGCGAGCATAATCAGGCAGCGCGCCCCTTCAAATGGACTTTCCGGGGCTACCCGTTGCAAACGGGCACATCGTAATCAAGAGACAGACATGCCAGCCATACCCACTAAACATTACGCGACCGAACTCCAGCGTCAACTGCGCAGCTTGCTCGGCCATGAGCAGATCGTCACACAAGCCTATGGGCGGCACCTGCTGATCAAACGTCTCGATGATGAGGAACCGACTGTTGTGGCGCGCCTTACCGAGCTCGCCCGCAATCGTTATAGTGCCGCCTTTCGGAGCCGCACCGGCCGATGGGAACCTCTGCCGGGCACAGGCTCACTCGACGAGATGGCCGAGGTCGTCGTCACGCTCCTACAGCCTTATTTGCAGCCCGATAATTATTAAAGCTATTTACGGGATGTTGTACTAGTGCGAAAGGTCGCTTCTCAATTGCGGCCCACGTCCTTCTATGACCGTTCTGTTGTGTTGAGCCCTCATCTGGATGGCGCGAACAGCGCCACGTTAGAGCGTGTTAGGAACTTCGATTGAGACCTGGTATCCTGGCGGGATGAAAACAACCGACCGCAAAGGGTATCCGACTGATGTGTCGGATGAGGAATGGAGTTTCGCGGCGCCGTATCTGACGCTGATGGACGTTGACGCGCCCCAGCGCAAATACGAACTGCGCGACATGTTTGATGCATTGCGCTGGATGGCTCGTGCCGGCGCGCCGTGGAGGATGCTGCCCAATGATTTCCCGCCGTGGGAGTTGGTGTATCAGCAGACTCAACGCTGGTTGCAGGCTGGCTGCTTTGAGAGCATGGTGAGTGACCTGCGCTCGGTGATACGCGTGGCACAGGGCCGTCGGGGACAGCCCAGCGCGGTCATCCTCGATGGCCGCACGATACAGTCGACCTGCGAGAGCGGCCCGCGTGCGGGTTATGACGGTTATAAGCGCAAGCGCGGTAGTAAGGTACATATTGCAGTAGACACGTTGGGACAGTTGCTGGCGGTGCACGTGACCCCAGCCAATGAACAGGAGCGCGCACAGGTAGCGGAGCTTGCGCGGCAGGTCCAGCAGGTAACGGGACGAACGGTCAAGGTGGCATTTGCCGATCAGGGATACACGGGCAAAGAGCCAGCGCAGGCTGCGTTCGACGAGGGCATTGACCTTCAGGTGATCAAACTCGAAGAAACGAAAAAGGGTTTCGTTCTGCTCCCCCGCCGGTGGGTGGTCGAGCGCAGCTTTGGCTGGCTCAACCGTTTCCGGCGTCTCGCACGTGACTATGAACGGCTCCCCGAAACTCTCGCTGGGCTTCATTTCGTCGTCTTCGCAATGCTCATGCTTGTCCACGCCGTGTCAGTACTTCAAAGTTCCTAACACGCTACAAGGGCTTCCCCGTTGAGCACAAGCTCAATCGAGGTTCGCTGTTGATACATGCTGCAATGCCGCGCTGGTGCGTGTGAGAAGGTGAAGGACTGCGGTTCTACAACCGGTCATGTTGGACCAATGGTCCGGACCCTGATGAAAGACGCGCGCAGAGGCCTCATTCTCTAGCCGGGAATGGATATCCCCGCCGTGTTATTCAGGTACGCTCCGCGCGGGTCCAACCCGCTTCACATCACCGCTGGCAGTGCAAAGTGATCGTTTCTATGTGCTCATGATGTCTGCGCCCGTTTCCCGTTGCAGGTTGGCCGACAGCCTCGAATCGGAGTCAGTCTGCCACTGGTTCGAGCTTGAAGTCATCACCATATTTCAGCACAGCCCACGCCAATCTCGCGTTCTTTGCGGCTATCGCGATGGCTGCCCGCCAGTAGCCCCGGCGCTCGACTAGGGTTCGGGCCCATCGGCTGAAGCGATCCTGTTTCTCGCCGAGGTTAGCAATGACAGCGCGGGCACCGTTGACCAGCAGGCCGCGCAGATAGGCGTCACCTGCTTTCGTAATGCTGCCCAGCCGCGCCTTACCGCCGCTGCTATATTGACCGGGCGTAAGTCCGATCCAGGCTGCCACCTGTCGGCCGTTTCTGAAGTCGTGCCCGGCACCAATACTGGCGAGCAGCGCACTTGCCGTGGTTGGGCCGATGCCGCGCAACTGCATCAGCCTCTTGCTACGCGCGTCCTCACGCGCGATCTCAGCGATCGCACGGTCGTATTCGAGCAGGCGATCCTCGATATGGCCGGCATGCTCAAGCAGATCGCTGATACTGCGCTTTGCCCAGCCAGGCAATGTGTCCAGATGTTCCGTGATGTACCTGCGCAATTTGTCCGGGCTCTGTGGCAGCACCACGCCGAATTCCCAGAGCAGGCCTCGCAACCGGTTGTAGGTCGCTGTCCTCTCTTCGACGAAACCTTGTCGTGTCCGATGCAGGCAAAGCGTTGCCTGCTGATGTTCGTCCTTCAGCGGCACAAAACGCATGCTCGGGCGCGTCACCGCTTCGCAGATTGCAGCAGCATCCGCCGCGTCGTTCTTGCCGCGCTTGCCCGACATGCGATAAGGCGCGACAAGATTGGGCGCCATGAGCTTGACCGTATGGCCGTGCCGCTGGAACATGCGGGCCCAGTGATGCGCGCCGGAGCACGCTTCCATGCCAATGAGGCACGCAGGCAACTGTGCGATCAACGTCGCCAGCTGATCGCGCGGAACACGCGGCTTGATCAGCATCGCCTTACCGGTCTCGTCCACACCGTGAACGGCAAATACATTCTTGGCAAGATCGATTCCGACAGTGATAATAGCCATGGACTTCCCCTCTCGCTGGTGTCGATGAACGTTCGCAACTTCATCCTGGCACATTGATGCCGACTCGCGGCTTCCGCCGCAGCCTCGGGACGGGGAAGTCCCTTTCATTCTCTAGTGGCTTTTATGGCCGGCTGGCGCCAGATGCCGTGTGCCGAAGGCGACCCCTTTGCGGACATGGGGCACACAAAGGAGAATTCTCGGTGATATCTGTTACGAGGCGCACGCTATGACTAACTTCCAGCCTGACGGCTGGCATACCGTCACACCCCGAATCATCGTACGGGATCCCGAAAACCTAGTAGCGTTCCTTAAGCAGGTCTTTCAGGCACGGGGTGAATTTCGAGCCGGATTACCTGCCGAGATCAGAATTGGCGACTCCGTGCTGATGGTCAGCGGTGGGGATGGCCTGCGTGACCCAGCCACGGCATTTCTCTACGTCTATGTCGAGGACGCTGATTCAACCTACAGGCGCGCGATCGCGGCGAATGCGGTCGCAATTGAGGAACCAACCGACATGCCGTACGGCGACCGGCGAGCCATGGTGATAGATGAATGGGGTAATACCTGGCAAATTGCCACACATAAACATGATCTGTCCGTCGCCGAGATCCGCTCAAGGTTGGGGCAATGACAGCTAGCGGACACATGCTCCCATGTCCCGTCTCAGGACGCCGAGCGTATGCGTGTGACGACCGGACGGTCAGCTTGTGGCCGGCACCTGACTCATGGGATTCGGGCGCCGAGCCCACACCCACCCCGCCAGCAGTCGGCTGCACACGACCCTCTTCGGTCAGTCGCAACTAGATAATGAGCGGCAGCTTTTCCAAATCGGAATCACGCTGGCCAAAATGGTAGCCTTCTAATTCACAGCTCACTATTCGCGCATAGGATGGTTCCTTTCTTGGAGGTCCGTATGTCCCGAATCCTTGCAATCGATCATGTTGCTATCACCGTAGCTGACCTCGCGGGAAGCTGTGCATTTTACGATGACCTTTTCGGGACAGAAGTCGTCGCCGAGCATGTCATAGGCGGCCGGGTGCTCGTGCGCCAACTTGCAATCGGCGGCGCGGTCCTGAGCATTCATCAAAAAGGCAACGGGGTCGATCTGGTCGCCGAGCGCCCAACTGTAGGGGCGGCCGACATATGCCTCCGCTGGAATGGCTCGGTGAGTGAAATGCTCGACCTGCTCGAAGGAAAAAACGTCAACATCCTTGAAGGTCCGGTTGCACGGATGACGGCCGATAGACAGCTAGGGAAGGTCTGCAAAAGTCCTGGCGTTGAAGTCTGGTTGTCCTATCCTAGAAAAACGCGAACTAAAGGAGTTCCTCGATGACACAGCTCGGTCTTGGCCTGGATCTTTCAACGAAACGCACGTGCAAGCGGGAATTCCTCGATGAGATGAGGCGCGTTGTGCCATGGTCGAGGTTGATTGCGCTGATCGAACCGCACTATCCGAAAGGTAAGACTGGAAGGTCGCCGTTTCCGGTTGCGACGATGCTGCAGATTCACTTCATGCAGCAGTGGTTTGGGCTTTCGGACCCGGCGATGGAAGAGGCGCTTTACGACGTGCCGCTGTACCGTGAGTTCGCGGGGCTGGACGAAGGTATGACGCGTTTGCCGGACGAAAGCACGATTCTTCGGTTCCGCACCTTCTCGAAACGCACGGACTGGTCGCGCAGATGCTCACGGTGGTCAATGAGATCCTGAGTGAAAAAGGCTTGATGTTGAAGGCAGGGTCAGCGGTCGATGCGACCTTGATTAGCGCACCAAGTTCGACAAAGAACGGCTCTGGCAAACGGGATCCGGAGATGCATCAGACGAAGAAAGGGAATCAATGGTACTTCGGGATGAAAGCGCACGTGCGACCTGAAAGTCGCTTGAATTTCTGTCTAACTCAACGATCTGATCGTCGTGATTAAACCGGTTGTTCCATCAACCGTTCCCTACCCAGACATGCGACGCCGGTAACGGCGTGGTATGAAGCTCTGGGGACAATGTAACCGCCGACAGTTTTCGGTACGCCGACCCGCGAGGAGAAGCGGAATCTGCCAGCACAAAGGTGGTGAGGGACTAGGGACGAGTGGCAACGACCAACATATGTGAACCTCTATTGAGAGTTACGTGAATCATGACATCACCAAAGCTCGGCTTGCTTCCAGCAGGCAACGATAATCGATTTGCGCTTCTGGCCGCTCTTGAGCTTGCTTCGAGCGGTGTGCTTCAGCTCGGCCAGGTTATCAGGGCAGAAGTTCGCCAATGCGTGCCGCTTGAGCCAGGCCCAAAGGTATTCGACTGGATTCAGGTCCGGGGCGTAGCCGGGCAGCAGCGCCATCTGGATTGCGCCATCCGTGCTGTCAAGGTATTCGCGCACGACACGGCTCTTGTGCTGCGCTGCGCCGTCCCACACGATCATCAGCTTGCGTCTGAGTTGCGCGCGCAGCGCTTTGAGGAATTCGATGATTTGCGCGCTTTTGATCGCGCCGTCGTGCAGGCGGAACACGAAGTTGGTACGGTTAAGACCGGCGATGGCCGAAACGTGCTTCCAGTTGAAGTGGTACTGAATGATCGGCGTGCAGCCCTTGGGCGCCCAGGTGCGCACTCGTGTGGGGCGCTCCGAGAGGCCGGATTCGTCAATGAAGACGATCAGTCGTCCTTCGGCGGGACACTTTTTTTGGGCGTGGGCCAGGTCTTGCGCTTCCAGGTCAGTACCGCGTCCTCGTTGCGCTCGATCGCCCGGCGCTCCGGCTTTTGCGAGCTGAACCCCAAGGCGCCCAGCAACCGCCAGACATGTACCTCGCTGAAGGTAACGCCGTACAGTCGCTCGATGAGCACCCGTACGCGCTTGAGCGTCCACAGTTCGGTACCGAATCCGTGTATCAACGGGCTCTGCAGCAGCGCTGCGCGCAAACCTTCGAGTTGGGCCGCATCCAGTTGGGCCGGTCGCCCCGTGGCCATCACGCGAAGCGCATCGATGCCACCTTCTTCGAGTCGGGCCTTCCACGTGTATGCGGTCTGCCGCGCCACTCCGACCATCTTTGCCGCTTCGGCGGGCGTCTTTCCCGCCAACATCAAGCGACCGGCACGCACCCGCTTGCGCGTAGCATCGTCCATTTTGGCCATCAACCGAGTCTCCCTTCAACGCGATGACCGTATAACGCACCAGCAGAGAATCGGTTGTCATGAATTAAGTAAAACTCAATAATAAACGTCGTCATCATTGTACAAGCCAAATGTGCTGACAGGCTTGAGCCAAAATGGCGCGCGGCAAGGTATGGCCTCTGTGTGCTGGGCCATCGTGGACAGAACGCCGCCGGCGGATAGGAGGGGTCCGCCCCACTCTGAAATTCATGCGGAACAGGGTAAGTCCGTAGCGCTGCCGGCAACGGCAGGCGAACCGCAAGAAACGCTGTTAGTGCTGCGGATAGAGGATTGCGGAAAAAGCGAACGCCCGGCTGTAATGGTCGAGATACGGACTGAAACATCGTCCGACGCGAAAGCGGGCAGACTTCCGCGTGGTCATTCACGGCACTTGATTATTCGTTACACGAGGGAAAGCAGATGACGGCAACCGGAGGCATTGCGCAACCAGAGGCCGTCGGGGCTGGTGCGCCCTCGCGCCCCACCCGCATGTGGCTTCAGGCCGATTGGCCTCGCATCAAGGATGAGGTGAAGCGACTCCAGGCGCGTATCGCCAAGGCAACCAAGGAAGGCAGAGGGGGCAAGGTCAGTGCCTTGCGGCGTCTGCTGACCCGCTCGTACAGCGGCAAAATGCTAGCCGTGAAACGAGTGTCTGAGAATCGTGGCAAGAGAACGCCGGGTATCGATGGCAAGCTCTGGTCGAATCCGGCGGCCAGATGGAAAGGGATGGAAGCAATACAACATCACGGTTACCGTGCGTTGCCGCTTCGACGCATCTACATCCCCAAGAGCAATGGCAAGAAGCGTCCGCTCGGAATTCCCCGCATGCTATGCAGAGCAATGCAAGCACTATGGAAGTTCGCGTTGGAGCCCATTGCGGAGACCTTGGCGGATCCAAACTCGGACGGGTTTCGGCCCGAACGTTCGACTGCCGATGCTATCGAATGCTGCTTTACCACTCTAGCCAAGCGTAAGTCGTCGGAGTGGATTCTGGAAGGAGACATTCGTGGTTGCTTCGATAATTTTAGCCACGACTGGATTCTTCAACACATTCCGATGGACAAGGTTGTCCTGCGACGATGGCTGAAGGCCGGATTCATTGACGAAGGAACCCTATTCGCGACCGAGGCGGGGACACCGCAAGGGAACATTATCTGTAAGCGTCATTCCGTGGCCGCATGGACAGAGCTGATGCCGGTGTCCAAAGTGATGCCCGTTACTTCAAGTGATGGGGACTACTTTGGACACACGGAATGCGCGATCATCGAACCGCAAGGGCCGACCGAATTACACACCAGAGTACCGACGGCAAGTTGCCGTCGCGGCGTGCGAGCCGGGTATTTCGGTGGCCAAGCTCGCGCAGGCGCACGGACTGAATCCGAATATGGTGTTCAAGTGGCGCCGGCAACTGCGGGCGGGCCTGTTTGAAGGGGTGGCGCCCAGCACAGCGGTGTTGCTGCCCGTAGCGTTACCCGATGCACCGACCGGCGAGACCGCAGAACCGGCGTCGCTCGCTCTAGAGCCTGTCGAGCCACATCGCGAGAGCGTACCGGCGGCGTCGGGCATCGAGATCGAACTGAACGGTGCCCGTGTACGCGTCACGGGCATGGTCGACCCCGTGCAGTTGCGCCTCGTGCTGCGCTGCCTGATGCCAGCATGATTGCGCCGCCAGGCGGTACCCGCGTATGGCTGGCAGCGGGCGTTACCGATATGCGCCGTGGCATGGATGGACTTGCCGCGCTGGTGCAGTCAGCACTCGGTCGTGATCCGTTCTCGGGGCACATCTTCCTGTTTCGCGGGCGTCGTGGGAGTCTCGTGACATAGTGCATCCTTTGGTTAGAAGCCCGGCAGCTTGAGTGACTTCTCTGCTTCCTGCTGAGCCTTGAAGTGAGGCGGCCGCCGTTCCTTGATAGCCCGTACACCTTCCCTGACGGCTTCGGAATCGAGCGCAGCAACAGGGACCTGCCAGGGCGCGGAGGGCATGAGTTGGGTCGCAGGCAGTATTCCCTCACGTATCAGACGGTGAATCGAGCTCCCGTAAATTCCCAGTCGCCGTGAGGCCTCTTCCACGCAGATTGTCTCCGCATGTGATGGCATCGGATCGAATGGCGCAATGCCCAGCCGTTCACGCAGTTCGGTAACACGAACCGTGGTCCAGGTCTTTCCGTCTGGCGATTTGCATCGCATGCGGTTCATGGTCACCGCAAGCTCCCTGTCCGGCCACTGCCCACCAAGCTTGCGCATGACCTCAACAGCACTGAAGTGTTGGCTGGATGGATACCGTCCAACATTTACGCGTGCGACGCGTAGCTCCGTATGCCGACCACCGGTCCAATGGACTGTGGCGATCGCTTCATTCGTGCTGTCGTCCAGATCAATCACGACTTCCTGAATGAGAATACGGGTCAGCCGCTGCTTTGTCCGCATGTCGGTGCCCGGCGCATTCCACGCCGCTGGGAGGTCGTACGCGAGCGTCATCAGCTGTGCCTGGTCGATCGCCGGCCGGCTTGCGACCTCGCGGTCCAGAAGCGCTGCCCGCTCTTCGAGGTGAGCGACACGTTCAAGCGCCGCATTCCAGCGTGTTTCAAGCTCGCGTGCAACCAACCGCTTCGTCGGATCGACGACCTCATACCGGCGCGCCGCAAGAGATGCATCGTAGCGTGCTTCCTCGAGTTCACAGGACAACGCGCGACGCACATCGTCATCTGCGCGCGATGTTTGCTCTGCAGCGCGGATGGCCGCTTCCACAGCATGTTCCGAAACCGCTTCGAGAATTGCCGCCGCCACCGCTTTGTCGACACGTACTCCACCGATTCCGATACAGAGAATCGCTCCGACATGTGCCTCGTCGCCGCGGCAGTAATAGCGATGCGCGTGACCGGCTCTCATTCCGTAGTTCACTCGCATCATTCGACCGCATCGGCCACATCGCGCCAGACCAGTCAGCAACGCCCGCCCGCCACGAGCAGATCGGCGGGAAGCTCGCTTCTTCATATGTGTGTTCTCGGCAATCATCCTTTGATGCTCCTCGAACTGATCCCACGTGATATAGCCTGGGTGATGGTCATGCAACAGTACGCTCCATTCCTTCATCGGCTTGGAGTGGCCTTCAGTCTTACGAGCCCGTCCGTCGACGACGGCAGTGCGTTGCGTCGTCCTTCCAAACACATACGCCCCAGCATAAACCGGATGTTCCAGCATCTGGACGACCGTGTGATATGCAGGCCGGCTCCATTCGATCCGGATGCCAGCGGGGCCGTGCCGCGTTACAGGCAGCTTGACATTGGATTGTATGGCCCATAGCAGCACCTGACGGGCACTGCCGAGTTCGCGGAACTTACGGAAGAGCACCCGGATGGACTCGGCAACCCGTTCGTCTGGATCCATCTCGATCTGCCCAAGCTCATTCCAGCAGTAGCCCGGAGGTAGTGCAAAGCGCAATTCGCCTCGCCGTGCCTTCGAATCACGCGCGGCAATGCCACGCTGCCGCAGCAGACTGAGTTCGTACTCCGACATCGTGCCTTTGAGTCCGAGCAGGAGCCGATCGTTGACCAGCACGGGGTCATAAATACCGTCGTGATCAACGACGACCGTGCCGACCAGTGCGCAAAGATCAATGAGATGGTGCCAATCGCGGCCGTTGCGCGCAAGTCGTGAAGCCTCGAGACAGAACACGGCGCCAACGGATCCTGCACACACTGACGCGACCAGCTTCTGGAACCCGGGACGTTCGATACTGCCGGAACCCGAACGTCCAAGGTCATCGTCGATCGTCGTCACTGAAGCAAAGCCCATGGCTCGTGCAGATTCGGCGAGCGCGTACTGACGATTCTGGCTCTCCGTGTGCTCCACCACCTGGCTCATGGTTGACTGCCGGACGTAGACCACTGCGCCTCGGCAGAGATGATCAGCAGAGATCTTCTGGCTCATCGCGATCTCCTCGGTCGGTTATGTTCGCCGGCTTTCCCAGCGCTTCCAGCAGAAGTGCCGCGAGCGCGTCGATCACTTCCTCCCGTCGATTCCCCACTATGGCTGCGTCGAAGGTGGGATCCAGGTGCAGTTCCAGCGGAAGCTGTACGCCGGGTTCTCTTTGCAGTCGTCTCATCGGAATGGCCTTCCGTTGACAGAGGCTTCGATGATCCTCCTGCGGCGGAGTGGCGCTTCCGATCAGACAGGACGCGGCACAAGAAGGCCAGCGCTTCGGCGCTCACTTGCGGTTCGCCAAGCGACATTGCCGAGCATATCGACGCATCGAGCATCCAGGCTGGCAGTTCGCGGGAGATCTGTTGCGGGACGTCGAGGTGAACCATCTGATTCCCGCGGCGCCCAGTGCGGCGGACCAGCCTGTATTCCTGGCCGTAGGCGGGGTGCCAGCGGTATGCGATCACCACAATTTGCGATCGGTATGTTGAATGTCGTGTGGCGTGGTGACCTCATCAAGATTTTATGGTGGAGCGGCGACGGCATGAACCTGTACGCGAAACGACTCGAGCGTGGACGCTTCGTGTGGCCGCAGGCGGACTCGGGAACAGTCCATCTGTCAGTCGCCCAACTGTCGATGCTGCTCGAAGGGATTGACTGGCGGCATCCCGAGCGGACGTGGCAGCCGACGCACGCGGCATAAGGCAGGGTGCGGGAGCCCACAGGCGCGTGGCCTTCATTTACACTGTCATGCATGCCAGCCAGCCATCTGCCCGATGACATCGCCGCTCTGAAGCGCATCGTTGCCTCGCGCGACGAGACCATCGCGCAGTTGCTGGCCGAGATCTCGCGACTGAAGCGATGGCAGTATGGCCGCTCATCTGAGCGCATGACAGAACTGATGGACCAGCTGCAGCTCGCGCTCGGTGAGCTGCCTGTTCATGAACCAGATATGGCCGCACCGGCGAAGGCGCCTGATGCCGACGCGACTGCGGATACGTCGGCCACTACGAACCTTGTCCCACTGCGCCGCAAGTCACGGCACTTCCCTGCCCATCTTCCTCGCGAAACAGTTGTGCATGCGCCGTCAAACTGCGGATGCCCGGAATGCGGCAAACAGATGCGTGCGCTGGGCGAAGACGTCTCGGAGGTGCTCGACTATGTGCCCGGCTACTTCAAGGTACTGCGTCACGTACGTCCGAAGCTGAGCTGCCCGCGCTGTGCCGCAGTAGTACAGGAGCCGGCACCTTCGCGGCCGATAGCACGCTCGATGGCGGGTGCGGGGCTGCTCGCACAGGTCGTCGTCGCGAAGTACGCTGACCATATGCCGCTATATCGGCAGGCCGGCATCTATCGCCGTGCGGGCATCGAACTGGACCGGGCAACACTGGCTTCGTGGGTGCGTGAAGCGGCTGCCCTGCTGCAACCCCTGTCCGACGCACTCGGTGGTTACGTGCGCGCCGCAGACAAGATCCATACCGACGACACGCCCGTGCCGGTGCTGGAGCCGGGGCGTGGCAAGACACGCACGGCGCGCCTGTGGACCTATGTGCGCGATGACCGCCCGGCAGGAAGCCACGCGCCACCAGCCGTCTGGTACAGGTACTCACCCGACCGCAAAGGTGAGCGACCTCGGGAACATCTGGCGGGCTACACGGGAATCCTGCAGGCAGATGCCTTCAGCGGGTACGACGCGCTGTATCGTGACGGCACGGTCATCGAGGCCGGGTGCTGGGCGCATGCGCGGCGCAAGTTCTATGACCTGTACAAGCTGGACAGCTCACCAATTGCCGAGGAAGCACTGCGCCGAATTGGGGCGCTGTATGCCGTTGAACGCGAGGTTCGAGGCCAGACGCCGGACGTGCGCCTGTCTGCGCGTCAGCTGCGCTCGGCCCCATTGCTCGCTGATCTGANGGCTCGGTACGAACACACGCTGTCACAGGTATCGGCGAAGTCGGGGCTGGCGAAGGCGATTAAGTACTCGCTGGGGCACTGGCATGCGCTCACACGCTATTGCGAAGACGGGCGCGTCGAGGTGGACAACAATACGGCGGAGCGCGCGATCAGGCCGCTGGTTCTCGGCAGGCGCAACTATCTGTTCGCTGGCTCCGACGGCGGTGGCCAAAGCGCGGCGGTGATCTATAGCCTGATCGGTACGGCACGCCTGAACGGCATCGAGCCGTTTGCCTACCTGCGCACGGTGTTTGAGCGCATCGCCGATCATCCCATCAACCGCATCGACGAGTTGCTGCCGTGGCGCCTGAAGCCGGCTGCATACATCGAGCAGCAAGCCGCCTGACAATCAATCCGATGGTCCAACCCCGCAAACCTGCCGTGCGCCTGGTCAAGGCGCCAGTGCCCGACTACGTACTGCGCGTTGAGCTGAAGTACATCAAGCCGGCGATCTGGCGACGAATCATCGTTCCCGGCTCGATCCGGCTGGGCAAGCTGCATGTCGTGCTGCAACTAGCCATGGGCTGGGAGGGCGGGCACCTGCACGAGTTCGTCTTCGGCGAAACCAACTATGGTGAACCTGATGACTTCGGATTCCAGAGCGATCCACCGATGCTCAATGAAGCACGGGTCACGCTGGCGAAGGCGCTGGGCGGGCTGAAGTCATTCACCTACATCTACGACTACGGTGACAACTGGCAGCATCGGATCAAGGTCGAGAAGGCGCTGATGCCTGATCCAGACATGCGCCGGCCGCTGTGCCTGGACGGGCAGAATGCGTGTCCACCGGAAGATGTCGGTGGAGTGCCAGGATATGCCGACTTCCTCGAAGCGATCACCGATCCGACGCACGAGGAGCACGACCACTTCCTCGAGTGGTGTGGCGGCAACTTCGATCCCGCCGCCTTCGATCTCGTGCTCACGAATCAGCGGCTCTCAGAGGTCAAGTTCTGATCGTCAAGACGGCCTCAGATTGACGCTTACCATTATCTCACCCGTCATCGCGAATATGACGCTGGACGGACTGGAGGCGGCAGTAGATGCAAGCGTGGGACCGACGGAACGCGCACACCGAAAGTTCAAGGTCAACGTCAATCGGTATGCGGACGACTTCGTTGTGACCGGGGTGTCTAAAGACATTCTGGAGCAGAACGTACTTCCTGCGGTCAAGCAGTTCCTGGCTGTTCGAGGTCTGGAACTCTCGGAAGAGAAAACCAGAGTCACCCAGATCGCCGATGGGTTCGATTTCCTTGGGCAGAATGTCCGCAAGTACGCGGGCAAGCTGCTTATCAAACCGGCCAACAAAAGTGTGAAGGCACTTCTGGAAAAGGTAAGGAAAATCGTGAGACTGCAAATGAGCGCCACACAGCGGAATTTGATCGTACAGCTCAACCCGGTGATCCGGGGCTGGGCCATGTATCACCGTCGTGTGGTCTCAAAATCTCATTTTACGTCGGTAGATGCTCACATCTGGCGCCTCTTGTGGAAATGGGCGACGCGTCGGCACCCCACGAAAGGCGCGGGTTGGGTGAAAAACAAATACTTCCGCGTAGAGGGGAACCGTACCTGGGCGTTTACCGCCCGGTCACAAGCCCACGAGGTAACCCGGCTGTTTCGGGCTGCGGCGGTTCCGATTGTCCGTCACGTGAAGATACGTGGCCAAGCCAATCCGTTTGACCCTGCGTGGTCGTCTTACTTTGCCCGCCGTCGAACCACGACTGACGATCGATTGCCCGGTACCAACGCTGGTGCTGGTGAATGGCTTGAGCCGGATGCGGGGCGACTCGCACGTCCGGTTCTTAGGGGGCGGTGACGCAGCAATGCGTCACTGCTACCCGACATCGGCGTGGACGCTAAGTCCGGTCTGCTTCATACCGTTGTAGGCACGGCGGGCAACGTCCACGACATTACGGAGGCTCATGCGCTGTTGCACGGTCAAGAAACGGAAGTGTACGCTGACTCGGGATATCAGGGGATCGAAAAGCGTCGCGAGACTGGCGCGGTGCGTTGGCACATCGCGATGAGACCAGGCAAGCACAAAAAGCTGAATCTGAGTGATCGTTTGGACGCGATATACGATCAGATCGAGCGGCTGAAGACCCTATATCGCGGTTTGATGAAGAACACAGGCCAGATCACGACGTTGTTTGCTCTGAGCAATCTATGGATGGCGCGTAGAGCTTTGCGCAAGGCTTGATAACCTACGCCGTGTTTTGCGCCTCAGTAGCGCTGCACGGAGCGGCGCAAATCGCAGACGCCGTAACGACTCAACAAATTCTCATCACCGCCATTGCGAAAATATAGAAGGTCAGCGCGCAAAATGCCGGTTATCCAGACCTTTCCTAAGTATGCGTCTCGTACTTTCGACGTGCCGTACACCTCCATTCCGACAGCGACGTTGTGCAGCCGACGATCCGCAACATACGACCCATCGGGTAAGTTTGTAGAATCACTAGGTCATTCCAAAGAACTGAGGGTACCCGATATCGAATCCTTACCGATTACGGACACAACAAGGGCGGGGCGCCCTATGTCACTCGTCAAGTGTGACGGGCGGATTTCGCTTGATAGAAGGCGCCGTCGCGCAGCATGTGAAACTCGCTCCCGGTAGCACATACTAATGCGATCACCGATGCGTGCTGCGCGGCGGGCGATTCCCGATCTGCGGTATTGCAGTGCCTGCGATGCGTCGTTGGATCGTGAAAGGGCCGCCCCTGGGCACTGGCGTCAATGCCAGCGAGACGACCCCCACACCTAGCGGGAAGTCGTCCTGATTGATCGCTGGCACTAGCGAGGACCGTAGGCCGACGCGGCGTTGAGAACGGACGAGGCCGTCCCAACTCGATACGCGTAACCGACCGGCGCGATTGAAAAAGCCTCGCCCTTTGCCGATCTGCCGGTGGACTGAACGTACTGGTTTGCGTTTTCATGAAAAGAGTAGACATCGTCCGGCAAATCCAGACCGACCTGAATGCTCTGGTTAGTTCTAAGAAAATAGTTGCTTTCAACATAGACGACGCTGCCGCTTCCGATCTGCAGCGCGTTGTACTGGGTCTCGTCTGACCCGACGGCATTGAGGCCAGTCGGTGTGGCGTCGTTATCGAAATAATCGTCGTAGACGTGGACCCAGCCCCGCAGCAGCGGACGCCCCTTTAGGTTGGGGCCGAACTGGTTATGGTGCAAGGTGACATGCAGCCTGTGCCCACCATATGCATACGAATCCTGCCGAGATGCGCCCACTACCATCGCCAGGCGTTCATTGGCCAGATCTTGGTTCTTGCCCGTCCAGTCCCACAGGGGATCGGGGCGCATCGCCAGCCATTCATTGGTGAAATAAAACCGGCTATACGAGACCGTCACATTATCCGATGACAGCGTCACACTCATCAGATTGTCGCTCGTATCGTAGAAGGAACAATGATCGACCCATGCATTGGTGACCCGTCGCAGCGACACGCCTTCATAGTTGATGCCGGCGTTGTTGGATGTGCCGTAGACTTGGGCGGGTAGGGCCTGTAGATCTCCGATGACGCCATGAAAAGTGATGTTTCTGATCACGACATTCTGGATGTTCTGGTCTGCCGGCAGCATTTCGCCGTCGAATTTAAGCTGGACGTTTTTCAGCACCGCATTGCCACCGCTGGCGCCTTCGATCGTGGTGTTGTTCCAGTCCGTGCTGGCGAAGGTGATGGTCGTCAGTCGCGGTCCGCCGTAGATTTCGCCCTTGACTAGGATGTGGTGCTGTCGCGCGCTGAACGCAGCCAGCAGATCAGCGAGGCTGTCGACCGTGACGGCTGGATCGTCTGATCCGGTCGCCGTTGCGAAACCGCCGGTGTCCGTCGGCAGACGCGCGGTAATTGCGGTCTGATTGAAATTGGACCGCAAGCCTGTCTCTGCTGAGGGGGCTGGCGCAGAAGACGACCCGTGCCCCCCAACACAAGCGCACAGCAGATATGCGATCAATATTGTCAGGATCAGCCGCGGCTTCATTTCATTTCCTCCTTTCAGGCCCGCACATGGTCAAGAGCCGGCATAGGCAGATTTCGGCACGAAGGTGCTTCCGCACTGTCAGCTTCTCGTTCAGCTTTGGAGTACGCCGGCGCCAATGTGCATCTTGTGGCGTGGCTGCTAGTTCGTGCCGCGCCCGGTAGGACCGCCGCCCGCGGGCGGATGTGAAATCCATGCCCACAGGAGCGTTCGAGATTGCGCCAATGCGCCGATGCGCGCGCCCAAGGCGCCATAACGCCCAGCCATTCACCGAAACCCGGTGGATGCCGGATTTCTGTCAAAAAGAGCGAGAATATCGGCTTTGCTAATGAGGGTCAATCCAGAGCCCAAGCGGGAGAAGGTACTGAAGGCGGCCGACACTCTAGGGCAGTTGCACGCCGTAGACGTGATATCCGTCAAACAGCGAAAGCTAGCGGTCCAGCCGAGATGTTCTCGTACGGACCTCGATGCGAGGCCTACTCGCCAATGAACCGCCATTTTCGGCGTAGAACCGACGACTGAACGATGGAAAGATGCACGACTCCAAGTCGGAGCTCGACCGAACCCAACGACATTTGGCCGGAACGGCCCTGATGCGCTTCCGACTCCGAGCCGTATTCATAGATGCTCCAGTTCCACGCAAAGATCTCGATAAGCTTCGTCATATTCTATCCATCCAGATGTCGAATTCTTAGTGTGGCCCGCGGCGTAGCACGTTAACGTTGCGGACGGTCCAGATTCGCCAACTGGTGAAATGCGGTAGTTTGTGTTACGTTGCTAACGCATTGATGCTTTTCGCCAAGTCTTGCGGTTCCCTTGCGTCCGCCCGTATCTAGGGGCCGCGCATTCACTGCCCGTTGCGATTCCACAGCCTGTGTCCGTCTGTAACAGCGAAACGTGCGCGGCTCGTCGGCCGAGTGTGGACAGTCGCTGGTCGCGATTGCCGGGCAATCACGTCCAGGAGAATCTATGTCAAAGGTCGATTGGCCCTATTCACGTCCAGGCACAGTTTCGTCCGCTCTGAACGCGTCGGTCCCGCGCGCGTCGAAGGTCGATCCCGTAACACCCCTGCAGTCGATCGACGGGATATCGCAGGACGAAGAGCAACAGGAGCGCTGGATGCGCACTCTCATCCGACTCGGCAACCAGCGCGGCTACCTGACTCATGCGGAAATCAACGATCATCTCCCCGACAATTTTGTGCATACCGCGGCCATTGAAATCATTGCCAGCACTTTCAACGACATCGGCATTGCAGTCTACGAGCAGGCGCCTGACACGGAGAAGCCGTTCTTGGACGACGCGGCGCCGGCAGCCACGTCGGACGACAAGGCAGATCTGGAGGCCGAAGGCGCGCTTTCAACCGTCGATCCTGAATTCGGGTGCACAACGGATCCCGTTCGGATGTATATGCGTGAAATGGGTGCGACCGAATTATTGACTCGCGCGGGCGAGACTGAGATTGCGAAACGCATCGAAGAGGGACTCCACGAAATGGGCTTGGCGATCGCACGCTGCCCGCCGACTGTCTTCACGATCCTTCGAATGGTAAAGCAGATTCAATCTGGTGAACTGCGCATCGATGAACTGGTCGACGGCCTAAATGAAGACTCTGAAGCGGTCCTTCGGTCGTTGCCAGAGCCGGCTAAAACCCCGGACATTGAACACAACAGCGCTAAGGGCGACGACGCGAGGAGCGACGGCGGTGAGGGCAGCGTCGTCGAAGACCGGGACATGGTGAAGGGGAGCGAACCGCGAATGAAACAGCTCACGAGAGACGGCCTCGCTATCTTTGCGCGAGTTCGTGACCTGTACGAACAGATTTCAGAAGCCGACGCCGCGCAAGAAAACGGACAGGTCGCCCGCGAGCGCCTTTTTGAAGCGATCCAGCGGGAGCTTGCGGCTGTTCGCTTCACGGCACGGACTATCGATGCGCTATGCGCTGATGTGCAGCAGCAAGTCGCACAGGTACGTGCGGTCGAGCGACGTATTCTGCAGATTGCCGTTGACCGGTGCGGCATGCCAAGCGCGCGATTCGTCGAGTCGTTTTTGGGATACGAAACTGATCTCGCGTGGACTGAAAACTCGGCGACGTCCCGCAAGTACGGTGTGGCACTTTCACGCAGTCTACCGGAGATCCAGACTGAACAGCAGAAGCTTATCGATATTGAGGCTAAGGCCGGCCTGCCCTTGCAACACTTGAAGAAGATCAACCGGCAGATGATGGCAGCCGAGTCGAAGATGCGGCAGGCGAAGCGCAAGATGATCGAGGCGAATCTGCGTCTCGTGGTCTCTATCGCGAGAAAGTACGCGAACCGAGGCGTGCCCCTTCTGGATCTGATCCAGGAAGGCAACATCGGCCTGATGAAAGCCGTCGACAAATTTCAATATCGACGCGGCTGGAAGTTTTCAACTTACGCAACATGGTGGGTCAGGCAGTCAGTCACGCGTTGTCTTGCGGATCAGGCGCGCACAATCCGAGTCCCCTCGCATATGATGGAGTCAATCAACAAGCTAAACCGGATTTCGCGGGAGATTTTGCAGGAGACTGGGCAAAAGGCTAATCCTGCTGCGTTGGCTCAGCGCATGGAATTATCAGAAGACAAGATTCGTGACATACTGAAGGTCATGAGGCAACCCTTATCGCTCGAGACGCCAGTGGACGAAGATGCCGACGCCACGCTTGGCGATATGATCGAAGATCCAATGGCTGGATCCCCGGCGGATGCGGCCGCGCGCTCGAATCTGCGAGCCGCAATCGACGAAGCGCTGGATTCATTGTCGCCGCGTGAAGCGAAAGTACTGCGAATGCGGTTCGGGATTGATGTAGCGTGCGGCTACACGCTCCAGGAACTTGGCAAACAATTCGACCTGACGCGCGAACGAATCCGGTACATCGAAAGCAAGGCGATGCGAAAACTGATGCAGCCAAATCGCGCCGACAAGTTACGGCGATTTGTCGACGATTAAGTCCCACGTCCACGCATCGGCGGGACTCGTGGTCAGAGCAACATCGAGCTGCAGCATCCCATCCCGATCTGTGTGTTCGCCAACAAGGAGCACATCCGTTATCATCGAAATGTGATGGGCCCGCTTGTCTACGAGCGTGGCCGCATCCTTGAACGCTCGCAGACGACGGCTCACGGCTTGGACGAACTCATGAAGCCCGGTGCGATGGTTTCGCACCAATACGTAGACCTGTACATTGAGATAGTCAATGCTGGAACCGCAGAACCTTCGGATCGGTGTTGTCGAGAATCTTTGGCGTCTTTCGTGGCAGCGTGATACCGTTCAGACCAATGCCGATTGCGCTTGTCCGACGCCAAGGCGGCTTGCTTCGTCAGGATGCGGTCTATGCATCATAGTCGCCCCGCGTGAAACCACGAAAAGGAACCGACTTGACGATAAGGGCGGATTCGATGATAGGGTCGTGTCCAGCTTCCCAGCATGAGCATCTACGTCATGGGAAGCCGCTTCACCAACAGTTCCCGCGCATGTGGACGGTCACTTTGACGTCTTTCGGAGTCGACCACCTTGGACCGCCGCCAATCCACCTTTTGCTGAACCTTATTCCAACGTCTGGTGCTCATTTGCTCACAATCGCTGCCAGCAAGCGAATGCGGCGGCTTGATCGTCCCCACGGCTTTTCGGCTACTGAGATGGATTCGAGCCGCTCGCTTAGGTACGCACTGCGAGCGACCCAATCGCGCAGCGTCGAATCCCTGAGTCGCGAAAAAACGTCATCACGCCAGCTGTGAATATCGCCGTCAGCCTCAGCATCCTCCACAGGTTACGTATCCGATTCGGTGTCCGCACCATGTGCACGAAGGGCGGCGAAAGCGGCGCCGAACTGGGCGACTGCCTCTAAATCATCATCCAACGCGAGCGATGAGTCATAGTCAGATAATGCATTTTCCGTCGCTTCGACAAGCATGGCCTCAAGCGTTTGCGGATCGATCCTTTTCCTGAGCATGGAAGACTCCTTGTGAGGTGTGCAGCCATACCCAGCAATTTGTGGGCCACAAGAAAGAGACGGTCAGTGCAGGTTCCGACCGACTGGGCCCCATCACTTTGTCGCGTTCCGGACATGCGACCGTCATAAGTGCAACAACATGGTCATCTCCGGTGCAGCATCGGAATCCTGAGATTCGGCCCTCAAGAGGTGTCTTGTGAGACGTGATCTCCGGAAATCGAAAAAGACTCGCCATTGTCAATGCAAGAATACCTTGACGCATCGCACACTTTGCCCTCTTGTCGATTTGTGTTTGCGGGACTTACCTTTATCATCCGCCGCGTCGAATCAGTTCATGGCCTCGGCTCGCGATGGAACTGGCAACAAGTTGGCGACGAGTTCTCAGGGGCTCCTCTGAAAGGGAGCGGTTTGTCGAATTGGAGGGAAGTTGCATGTATTGGGGAAAGGAACATATCGCGCACGAAACGATCGTCGTAAGTCTAATGGTTCGATCCAACCGTTTGGAGATGTGAATGCATTTTCATGAGCTAACCAATGAGGAATGGGAGCGACCAAGATGCCCCGCGAATACGTTTGAGCATCGACCGCTTAAGCGAGATGGACCGATGGAACCCGGATCGTCTCTTACCCGGCGGTTGCGCGTGGCCGCGTTGCAGCGCTTTATCGAAGTAAACGGATCCCTAGATTACAAACTCAATTCTATGGTCATCCGGCAGACAGTCAATCACAGCAAGCGCGTCGCGGCACTCGCGGGTAGGATGACGAGCAAGATGAGCGGGATGGGCTGGAACACGGACACCGCCTGCGAAATTAGGGCGAAGCGCCTATCAGTTGCTGCGCTTTTTCACGACATAGGCAAAGCCGCTGTATCGGCACGAATCCTTGGCAAACCGAGTGCGCTTGACAAAGCGGAATACTCAGCGGCGAAGGCTCACGCGGCACTAGGTGCGAAGCTGATTGACCAAGTAGCTTCCGGCTTTCCGCAATCCGATTTGGCTGGTCTCCTCAGGGAGGTAGCCCTGTGTCATCACGAAAGATGGGACGGAACTGGCTATCCTAGCGGCCTTCGAGGCGAATCGATTCCGATGGCAGCGCGTCTCGTCTCAGTCGCTGATGCCTACGACGCCATCCGGTATGCGCGAGTCTACAAGCGCGCTATCCCCAGAAGTCAGGCGATACAGGCGATTGTTGATGGTGCAGGCTCGCAGTTCGACCCTCGTATGGTGCACCTCTTCCTTTCGGTCGTTTCTGCCGTTCGTCAGAAATAGATGGATCTAGAAGAGGAGGGAGGGGGCCACGGAACCGAAGCGCACCCTTTCCGATTCACTCGAACTCGCCAACGGCAACTGATCCTTCACCAAATGAGTTCCTCTCCTCTCGCACGCTAAGTGTAGAACGATGCATGACTGAACCCCTGCTTCCCGCTTAGCTCTTTGACTGGCATACCGGCATCGGCTTCCTTCAGAAAACCGATGAGTTGTCCCTTCCGTAAAGCGCTTCTTCATGTTCGTCTTCTTCTCCGAAACGAACTTTACTAGGTTCCGGTTAGCTCTACTCGTTGGGAGCAGGTCACTGGGGGCGAATCATGCGGGGCCTAGCAGGCCAAAGCCACAAATATCGAGGCGGGAAGACAGTAACGGGGATCACGGCCGGGATAGAAGGGCGAGGTCAGGGATCTCGACTATTGCTAGCGAGTCGGGTCTGAATAATTCGTTTTCGGCGAGGACGCCGTTCATGGTGTCGAAGCGGAAACCGCGGAGCGGTTGAGCAATGCGACAAGTACAAGGACGTAAAAACGCCGCAGCTTTCTGAGGATCATGCGCAGGTTGTGGCCGGCACCACATAGCACTGCGTTGATCGCATCCCCGAGCGCGCCCTTGAGCCAGTTCCGGTCGAGTTTGCCGTCGGCCTTCATATGACCGATCGCTGGTTCAATCGCGCTGCGCCGCCGGATCATGGCGCGCAACGTGCGCGTGATGCCGCGTCGCAGGCCGGGATGGTAGACCTTCACCCCGTCTGGCTCAGCGCCCCGGTAACCACGGTCGACGATCGCGATTTCAGGTTTGACATCGCCGAGAATCGCTGCCTGCTCCAGCGCTTCTTCCAGCGTATGTCCATCGTACGGATTGCCCGGCATCGAGCGGGCACCCACCAACAGCCCTTCCCGGTGTGTCGTCGTGATCGACACCTTGACGCCAAACTCGTATGGCGTGCGCGCCTTACCCTTGGCCAGGCACTCGACTTCCGGCGCGTGCAGCGCATACAGCTTATTTTTGTCCTTCGTCTTCTGCGTCAGGATTCGCTTCGTGCGGGCAATCAGTTCCTGCAGCTCAGCTCGCCTGTTATCAACCACCGTGTCGAGTTGCCGTTCGACATCGCGCATGACGCGGCCGACACGCGAGCGCAGGGTGCGCACTGCCTTGCTCATCCGCCGGTACTGCTTCGCGTGCGCGTAGCGGCTGATCTGGGTGGCCAGGCGTGGTGCTTCGCGGTTGTAGTTCTGACGCAGTTTCAGGCCGTGCCGCGCAGCTGCCTTCACGAGGTGTTCACGACAGCGCTCCAGCAGTCGCGAGTCAGTCGGATGTGCGATCGCCTTGGGCATCACGGTCGTATCAACGATTACGCGTTTCGCGCTCGACGCCTTGATCACTCCGGCACGCTTCGCCGCGTCGATCGTCTCGGCGAGCAACTCCTCGACACCGGCTTCTCCCAACCGTTTGCGCCATCGCGTGAGGCTGGACGGATCGATCGGCGGTTCGGTCTGCAAGTACGTCTCGCCCGTAAAAACCTGCCAGTACGGGTTCTAAACCCATTGCCACACAACATCCTCGTCCGAGAGGTCGAAGGCGTGCTGCAGATACAGCAGACCAGCGATCAGTCGAGGCGAACTCGCAGGTCTGCCTTTACCCGAAACGAAACTCGCGCTCATCGATGCACTGAGCCGCTCCCAATTGATCAGCTCGGCCAGCCGTACCAGTGGATGCTTGAGATTGATCTGTTCGCGCAGCGGATGCCGGAACAAATCCTTCTCCGTTACAGGCGCCTTCGGACCCATCTAAACCTCGTCAGAATTTGCAGGCTATACCCAGCAATATGCCAGGTCTCTGCAATTCCAACAACACGATTTCCGCCGGAAACCCCCAACGCTTAAGGCTCTACGGTTTGTTCAGGCTGGACTAGCGAGTGTTTCGCCGAAGCTCGATGATCGCACGAAGCTCGTCTGCACTAAATCTACCGTCCAGCACGATCTTTCCTTGCCGCCAGTCCGGCGCGTTCCGGACGTCATTCCAGTCGATCCAGCCATCAGCCTGTCTGAGTACATTTCGCGCTGTTTGGTCGTCCATGCTTCCTATCTCAGCGTAGAAGGTTGATGAGCCAAATACGGCGTATTAAAGGATGATGCGTACTTCAGCGAACTTGATCGCCGATTTGGAATCGTGACCGACTCGGCGGGTCTGGCATTGCGCGATGTCGATTGTAGGTTTTTCCGCAGTTGAGATCGAGTTCGGGCTCCAGGACGTTGGGGTTTTGGGGATGTTTTCTAAGTGGTCCACCTGTGCGTGATCCAGTGATGACGCCACATGAGACGGTAAAGCATCGCATCGGCAATGGTTTCGTCGCCACTCTACTCACGGATAGCCCCCAAAGAACGTTGCGCACGTCGTCAGGGCACGCTTCGACATTGAAACCATGCTGGTGCCCCAGCGCAGGGGATCCTCTCCATCTCAAATGCGCGACGCCGCCCATTTGCGCAACGGAGTTCCGATATGTCCGCCTTCAGGAAGCTTCCTTGCATGTCTTTAGCCCCCCGGAAAGTCAAAACTTGACACATATCCGCGCGACCGCACGGTCGAGGGCCGCGAGATGTAGGGCATCAAGCGACGTTTGTTGGGCGACGCGCCCCACTGCTGTTGCAACCTGTGTCTGGCAATCTGTATTGCTGCGAAGAGGCGCCACGCCCTTCAAATTCAGCATGATATTGGCCTGCAGCTTATCCAGAATGGGTCGAATAACGCCCGGCAAGCTCTGGCGAGGCGTTGCGGGAGCGTTGCCGTGACGCATCCAGTTGCTGAGCAGCTCGTACTGAATTTCTTTGTTGGCTTCAATTTGGTCCGAGAAAATGTTTGTCACATCCTCCGTGGTTAGTCCGTACTCAGACGCCATCGCCACCGCATTTGCAATGACTTGCGCTTCTCGATGAGGGTCATAGACGGGTTGGCCCGTGTCCCACTTGTTCAGAGCGACCTGGTCCGCGGTGTTGAGGCGATCTGCCATGCTGCGCACGAGCGGCACGAACGCATCCTGCTGTGCCCCGGCAGAGCAGCCTGTCACGAGCCATACGGCTAGTGCGAGTGTCACGGCATGCCGAGTGCAAACACGCCTCATGTTCTTCTTCAGTTTCAATACTACTACTCCCTATTGGTTCATTCTCGCCTGCGGCGAAGCGCTCCGATACGACGTCCATCGCTACAGTCGCTCTGCAGTTCGCACTTCATTGGACCTCAAATCCGGATAGTTAGGACATGGTCTGAGCCAAGACATTGGTCAACGATAATTTCCGACGCCCACTCGACAAGAATTTTCCATTTTCCAGAGCGCCGGAGAATTTAACGTAATCTTCAAAACTCTCACGGTCCAGACAGTTGTCAACATGACCAGCAAGCAAAACCTCAGATTCCGCGCCCCCCGATTCTCGAACTTAAGCCGGCAAGCTCCGGGAGTTTGTCGTCCGACGTCCTTGAGCTTACGGGCTTCCCCGCGCGCCCCCAGTTTGCCTCCGTTTTCATTGGAGCCGACAATCGTCAGGAAGCTTCCGATATCCCAACACCTTCAATCAAGGTCAGCTTGACCGCTTGTCGCGGAGCTCCTTCGTATAGACCGCTTTTGAAATTCGATTCATCCATACCTCCGCTTCTCGGTATTGCGAAACGTTGGCTTCAATTCTTTTCGACCGGGCCTCATTGCGCCCGCAAGTCGGTGTTGCGGACGAAATCGCGGATCTTGCTGAACGCAAAAGCGAGGCGAGACAAATCGTACGCTTACGATTGCTCAGGTCAGGGCCGCGGAACGACCTCGAACCTACAACGCCAAGCGGCCCGCTCAGTGCATTCATAGTAGTCGAGATCGTAAGGGCCGGATTTCCGGCGCCATAAACCTACATCGACCCTTAGACCAGGTGGCGGCGGCCTAGGGTCGAACCGTAGATCCAAATGGCCGCCTTGGGCAAGTTCGTAGGAGCACCGGACTAACGGCGATCGCACAGAACCGTCATTATCAAGCTGCGGCGGGAAAAACATGGCAGAGGTAAATTCCTTGATATTACCGTCGCCCGGCCCTCTCGAAGTGCCAATCCATTCACCCTCGTTATCGTTGGTTGTTGCCGTGTACACACCCCGCGCAATCTTGATGTTGGCAGGCATCGGGCAGCTTTCGTACGTTTCAGCAGCAGCGCAATACGATGCGCCGAGCGCAAGGGCAACAATAAGTAAATTTCTCATCATCGGTTTCGTTTCTCCACTTTGCAAAACGGTAAGTTCAAGCATCTGATCGTCTGGCTGAGCACTCAACACATTCTATTATGCAAACTATAGGCGGCAGCCAATTTCGCCTTTTGATGACCTATATTCCACGATGACCATCGAAACCAAAATCATATTTATACATTAATGTCGCGGATGATGAAAAGTAAAAGCAACTTATGCCAGATCAAATATCGTTGATAGTATGTCGAGCCCATGTTTCTCGTAGCAACAAGGAGGGCGGCGATAACGCATCCAGAGGACACGAGGAAATGACGAAGATAATCCGACGCGCACACTCAATGGCATTCGGCGCGAAACAGGCCACCGCAATAGTCTGCGGACAGTATGAACACTTACCAGGGCGGCGGGATCGCGACAGGTGCATGAACCAGGACCGTGCTGGCACGCGGCACTTGCCCGTCGATGAACGGCAACAGTCTGTTGGCAGGAATGCGAAGAAATGAAAATGGCATCAAAAAGTAACCGGAAAGTCGTGGGCTCTTTGCCCGCGTCGTGCCCGAGGCCGCCTCTCGACCTAGCAGCACGGTCCCCAACGACGATCGTGCGGTGGCATCAATATATTTGATGCTTTTCTTCTGGCAGTTGCTCAGATAATTTCGTAAGGTACGCGATTTCGGCGCCCAGTGGACGAGTCACATAATTTACGGCATGTTAAGGAAGGTCTGCAAAAGTCCTGGCATTGAGATTTCGGTGAACTATCCTGGGATGAAGGGAGTGAGTTGAGGAGAGCCCAGATGACGCAACTTGGACTTGACCTGGATCTGACAACGAAGCGCACGCGTAAGCGAGAATTTCTCGATGAGATGCGACGCGTTGTGCCTTGGTTGAAGCTCATTGCGCTGATCGAACCGCACTATCCGACTGGCAAGACTGGACGGCCGCCGTTCCCGATCGCGACGATGCTGCGCATTCATGTTATGCAACAGTGGTTTGGTCTGTCCGATCCAGCGATGGAAGAAGCGTTATATGACGTGCCGCTGTATCGTGACTTCGCAGGACTTGACGGCGGCATGACGCGTTTGCCGGACGAGAGCACGATTCTACGGTTTCGTCACCTTCTCGAAGCGCATGGACTGGCTGCGCAGATGCTCGCGATGGTCAATGAAATCCTGGTGGACAAAGGCCTGATGCTCAAGACCGGGTCGGTCGTCGATGCCACGTTGATTCCGGCGCCCAGTTCGACGAAAAACAACTCCGGAACGCGCGATCCCGAGATGCGTCAGACGCAGAAAAGCGGTAACTGGTACTTCGGAATGAAGGCGCACATCGGCGTGGACGCAGAGTCGGGCCTGGTCCACACCGTCATCGGCACGGCGGCCAACGTCCACGACATTACGGAGGCTCATGCGCTATTGCACGGCCGGGAAACGGACGTGTACGTTGATGCGGGATATCAGGGGATCGAAAAGCGTCGCGAGACTGGCGGGGTGCGCTGGCACATCGCGATGAGACCAGGCAAGCGCAAAAAGCTGGATCTGAGTGATCGTTTGGACGCGATATACGATCAGATCGAGCGGCTGAAGGCCGGCGTCCGCGCCAAGGTCGAACATCCGTTCCGCGTCCTCAAGCGGCAGTTTGCCTACACGAAGACCCGATATCGAGGTTTGATGAAGAACACAGCCCAGATCACGACGTTGTTTGCTCTGAGCAATCTATGGATGGCGCGTAGAGCTTTGCGCAAGGCTTGATAACCGAGGCGCCGTGTCTTGCGCCTCAGTAGCGCTGCACGGAGCGGCGTAAATCGCAGGCGCCTTAACGACTCAACAAATTCTCATCACTGCCACTGCGAAAAATATAGAAGGTCAGCGCTCGAAATGCGGGTTATGCAGACCTTCCTTAACAAAGGAATGTATATGGAAAAGATGAAGAGAGTGCTTTCTGGTGGCCTTCTGTCCGCGGTTCTAATGGGTGTGGCGGCGCAGGCCTATGCGGTCGCAGCGAGCGATGTATGCATATACACAAACCAGAAAGACCCTACCGACAGTTATCCCTACTACTGTGGGACCGGCCCGATAGATGGTCCGAGGAGTCAGGCGACGGAGTAATGTGGCCGGTCTTTGAGCTTGGCGCAATGTCGGCGAAAACCTAGGCGATGACAAAAGGAACTCGCGCAATCATCAGCGGCGTAGTATGAAACGTAGCATTGGCCGATGTCCGAGGGGAAGGTGCACTGGTGGAACTGGCTTCCCATTCCGCTGTTTGTCTTGGCCAGATCACTGATTGCGGGCAAGGAACCCGCGGCGGAAGTGTTCCGCGCGCCCGCCGCAATTTTGAAGTGCTTCTATCGAAATTAGGGAGCCGTTGACCCATTTCATGCGCCCGGGTTTTCGCCTTCCAGAGGCCCCGAGTTAGTCCGCTTAGCCGCGCAGGCCAGTCTTGCATGAACTGAGTTGGTGACAAGCCACGCCATGAATGACGACGACTTGCGGTTATAGAACATATCAAGGTATTTGAACAAGTCGGCCATGGCTTCGCGATGCGTGCGATACTGGATCGGCCGGAATTGGCGAAGGCCAAGAAGTTAAGCAGTGATTTGATTCAGATAAAAGCGTCGCGTGAACGCGACAGGCGATTGGTAGTCAGCAGCGCCTGCGGGCGTTGCCGGTTGTAGATGATTTCGATGTATTCGGTGATCGCCAAACGTGCCTGCTCGCACGTGGCAACACATTAATGCTAGACCAGTTCATTCTTCGGCGTTGCCCCGACGGATTCGATCGGGGCGTTGTTGTAGCGGTTGCCACGGCGGCTCAGCAACGCGTGTATGTCAAGGTGGCCGATGAGTGCTTGATAGGCGAGCGGGCGCTAGTGCCATCCTCGATCGCTATGGTGAACCAGGCCGGCGGGTCACGACAGCGCGAAACAGCGCCGACATGACCAAATTTTGTCGTCATCCGTTCCCTTACCGCCTAGCCGACAATTTCACCACTGTACAGTTCCTTCAGGCCGGCAAATACAGTCATGCCCCCCGCTTCTCGGTATGACGAAACGTTGGCTTCCACTTTTTCCGACCGACCTCGGAACGGCGGGTTCCGGATCTGTGGCGCGCACGGATTCCGGACCTTCGGTTCAGCACGCCGAGCGAGCGCAGGTGTTACGTGTGTGACTTTAATGGCTATTCTCGATCGCCCACTTGTCAGGAAGTCGCACCTTGATCATGGTGCCGGCTCCCGGCGAGCTGATAACGTCGATCGCACCGCCCAGCATCAGAACACGCTCTTCCATCCCTGCCAGTCCGAATGACCTCTTTCTCGTTGCCAGAACATCGAATCCGCAACCGTCGTCGTGCACTTCGAGAAGGCAAGCATCGGGGGTTCGCTCTAATGCGATGATTACTCTTCTGGCCGCAGCGTGTCGGGTGACATTGGTAAGTGCCTCTTGAACGATGCGAAACAGCACGATAGCGCGATCCTCGCTTACGGCGATATTCTCGTCCTGCAAGTTGAGATGACAGACCGTCCGGCCGTTGCGGTTGAAATCGGCCACGAGCCACTCGAGCGCTGCTGCAATACCGGCATCAAGCGCTGCGGGGCGCAGCGACGCGATAACGCCTCTGACCACCTGCATCGTTACATCCACAAGGGAAACGAGCGCCTGCGTATGCTCGACCAGATCCGGGTGATCCGCGCCAAGCCTCATGCGCAATATCGACGCCCTCAGGCGAAGCGCGGTAAGGTGTTGCCCGAGTTCGTCGTGCATTTCCCGCGCAATGTGCTTGCGTTCATCCTCGCGAGCCGTCTCGCGATGTGAGGCAAGTTCACGCAGCATCTCGTAGGACTCACGCAAGCGGTGCTCAGCTTCCTTGCGCTCCGTGAGATCAACTACAAAAGCAACGCCTTCCTTCCCGCTACAGTCAAAAGCAGCGCGGCCGACCATGACCGGTATACGACTGCCATCCTTCCGCATGTATTCTTTTTCCTCGGGTTGAACGTCACCGTGGTTTCTGATTTGGGCCAAAGCCCGTTCGCTGCTTTCCTGCCAGTCAGTTGGCGTGAGATCCCTCCAGCGGAGGAATCCTGACGCAAGATCCTCTCGCTCATATCCCACCATGCGAAGAAAAGCGTCGTTGGCTTCGAGAATGTCGCCGGCGGCATTCCAGACGATGATGCCAATGATATTGGCGTCGACGAGGCGGCGAATCCTGGCCTCCCGTTCCTGCAGGTCGCGGTACAGGCGGGTGTTCTCGAGCGCAGTCGCCGCCTGCGACGCGAGCAGCCGCAGCAGTGCAATCCGGGTCGATGCGAAGGCGCGGGTGATCAGATTGTTTTCGAGGTACAGGGCCCCGATCAGCTTCGCTTGATTCATTAATGGCAGGCATAAGACGGAACGAGTCAGATACTGCCGGATATGAGGATCTGTCGCGAACCTGGGATCGGCCGCAGCATCATCGAGAATGACACTTTCGCCTGTGCGCAATACATCGTAGAGAACAGGCTCGGGAATCATGGTCGCGCTCACGGGTGCATCACGCAATTGGACGCATGCCTTGTCGCTGTCCGTCCATGCTTCCGCTGCGAGCCGCTGTTCTCCTGTATGCGAAAGGATCAGTAATCCACGCTCGGCTCCCGCCTGTTCGATAGCGGTACGCATGATCGTCTCAATCAATCTGTCGAGGAAAACCTCTCCGGAAACAGCCTGCGACACCCTTATGACGGTAGCAAGGTCAAGGTGTTCGAGAGGCGCCCCGATAGTGCTGCCTGAGTCAGACGCTCGCTCGTCGGCCCTGAGACCTGGGTACAGTTCGTCGAGTTGACGCACCTTCCCTTCTGCCCCCCAGCGTCGATAAGCCCGTCGTGCGTCCTGCAAATAGACACGGGCAATCTTCTCATACCCCCGCGCCGCGTAGAACGCGGATGCGAGTTCATTGGCAAGCGCTTCATTGTGTATGAGGTCGTTTGCGCGCGCAAGATGAATGGCCGCTTCGTAGAGTCGCATCGCCTCGACATCACGGCCTTCCAGGCGCGCCATCTCGGCGCTTACCAGTGAAACCCGATTGCCGAAATTCGCCGGACAGTTGTTCGCCCAGATCTCCAATTGCCGACAATGCGCGGCGATGCTGTGGAGGTGCTCCTGTCGCTCCTCGGCCGGCACCCGGTCGAAATGCGCGGCCCTTGTGAGAGCGGCGTAAAAATGGTACTCGCATTCCTCCAGGTGCGGCGACGAGCTCCAAAGTTGCTCTTGCGCGATCGATGCCGCGTTCATGGCGGCCACATAGTCGCCTGAAAGGAATCGTCCCTGCAGTTTCCGGATCCAGTACCAGCACGCGGCCGTCGCGAGCGCGGGGTTGCCGGACAGGTGCTCCTCTGTACGAACCTCGTTGAACTCGTCATAGTCGAAGTGGCCGAATTTCAGTGTGACGCCGCGGAGCATCCGGATCAATGCGAGTTGCGTGGTGAGGTTATCGACGACCATGCCGAAACGTGCCTTCCTCGAAAACGCGAGGCCCTGTTCAGTTTCGAGTTCGACATCGCTTAGAGGGTCACCGCCGAAAAGTCGGTCCGAAACGATATGGCAGCAGGTATAGGCGCCAGACGGAAGGTCCCCGGTCCGGCCCGCTGCTTCGAACGCACGGCGCAGCACTTCGGTGCTGAAGCGCACGTGTTTCGTCCAGCGCACAACATACAGCGCGTAGCAAAGATAGGTGACTGCCTCGAAGCGTTTGAGTCCGCGTCGCTCGACCAGATCGAAGCCGAGCTGACCGAACTGGACTCCAGCGTGGTAATCGCCAAAGCGTGGCCCAGCGATCCGCGGGAACATGACATACGCGAAGCACGAGGCGTCGCAGTTCCCGCACTCCAGACTCAAGCTGATCACTTTGCATATAGCGAGAGAAGCCAGATTCGCGTCAAAAAACCAGGCTGGTCTCAGGAGCTTGCTAAGCAGGTCAGTGATTGCGAGCGACGCTGGGTCGGACATCAACGGCATATCGATGAGTGCCTCGATAGTCCGGCCCGCAAGCCGCAACCGTATGTTTTCGTACTCCCCCCGTACGTTGCTTTCATGTGGGTGTGCCGGCCAGTCGATGCCGAGTTGACGGAGGTGATCGAGGCAAACCTCGACCGCCAGATCGCTTCGATCGAGAGTCAGGTAAACATCCATTCGCAGACACGCGACGCTCGCCTGATCGACCGTGTTCGTCGCGCGGTTTGACAGCATCGCCAGCCGCTCTTCGGCATCGGTTAGCCGCCCGGTGAGGAACTCGCATTCTGCCAGGTTCAACTGGAGCGGAAAGACCAGTTCGTGCCTACGTCCCCAGCAATCGTCCTGGAGGAGTTCAGCGCCGGCAGTGAGATAGGTGAGCGCCGACGCATAGGCTGTCGACGCCTTGGCTCTCTTGCCGGCGATCAGGTTAAAGGCAGCCAGTTGTTGGCGTTCCTGCCTGGATCTCACCAGCGCCGCGCCTCGGTTGAACTGACTGACGATATCGAAGATCGCCTCTTGCCGTTTGCTAGCGGGAGTTTGCGCCGCGAGTAGCCGTCCAATACGCAGATGCGTGTGAGCACGTAACTCTTTGGGAATCAGCGAATAGGCGGCTTCCTGCACCCGGTCGTGCACGAACCCGTAGGCGTCTTCTAGTTGTTCCACCAACTCCTGCGCGAGTGCCGGCTTCAGCAGCGCCCGAATTTCCTGCTCCGATACGCCCAGAACTTTAGGCAGCATCATATAGGAGGCGGTGTTGCCGAGACAGGCAAGCTGTTGCACGGCGCGTTGCGTTGACGCCGGTAGGCGCACTAGCTTTACCACCATTAGGTCGACTACATTGTCGGTGTACTCTTTGCGGTGGATGCGGGGCAGGTCCCAGCTCCAACAGGCCGTGTCATGGGCAAAGCTCAGCAGATCGCTATCGGCAAGCTCGCGCAAAAACTGGATGACGAAAAACGGATTGCCCGCCGTCTTCTCATGCACGAGGTGCGCAAGCGGTGCCGCACGTCCCGGCTCACAGTGAAGCGCTTCGACAATCAGTTGCTCCACGTGTTCACAAGCAAGAGGCGCGAGAACAATTTCGTCGAGCCTTGCGCCGGCAGCCCTTAACGTCTGAAGCTTGTGCAGCAGCGGATGTCCGGGAGTTACCTCATTGCTGCGATAGGCGCCGATTACCATCAGATGCTGCAGATCCGAGCGCGCAAGGAGCCCGTCGAGCAAGTCGAGCGTCGCGGCGTCGAGCCATTGCAGATCGTCAAGAAATAGTGCCAACGGATGTTCACGTCGCGCAAAGACGCCGATAAAGCGCTGGAAGACGACTTCAAAACGGCGGCGCGCCTGATTTGGCTCGAGCTCTGGGACGGGCGGGGGATCGCCGATGATCAGCCTGAGCGCAGGAATCAGATCGGTCACGAGTCGCGCGTTAGGACCGAGTGCCCCGATCAACGTCTCGCGCCAGGTTGCGAGTTCCGCGTCAGGCTCGCCGAGTAGCGGCCTGATCAGGCCCTGAAAAGCTTGAACGAGCGTCGCATAGGGTATGTCGCGCTTGTATTGGTCGAACTTGCCCGACGCGAACAGCCCGCGCGATGGTACGAGTGCCTTATGCAGTTCATGGACGATTGCGGATTTGCCGATACCCGAATACCCGGAGACGAGCACGAGTTCAGGGATGCCAGTCCTGACTACGCGATCGAACGCAGTGGTCAATGCATCCACCTCCCTCTGCCTCCCGTAGAGTTTCTCCGGGATCAGGAGGCGGTCGGTCATGTCGTATTCGCCCAGCACAAAGGGATCGATGTGGCGTTGACGCTGCCATTCGGTCAGGCAATGCCTCAGATCCCGCTCGACGCCAGCCGCCGTCTGATACCGTTCCTCGGGCGTCTTGGCGAGCAG